>QIEW01000265.1 GCA_003230535.1 bacterium | reverse complement strand
TCAAAAGGACCTCTTGGAGATCTTTGTGAGCCAGGATGCTGATCTTTTCTAGTTTTGCAACAGCCATAACAATATCCTGTTCATAATTAGTGTATAATTTAGCCGATAGGGCCATTTTGCGGGGCGACTACAGTAAATAGTCAGATACCGGCCAGAGCAAGGCGTCCTTATCCAACCTGCCCGAGCTTTATATTACCTCACAGCCGCCAACTAATGAAGCCGCTTAACTATTTCATAGCTCCGGCTGCGGCCTAGCTCCGGCCGTAAGCTCTCAGACGTTCCAGGACAAGGGAAACAGCCGCAGCTTCTTTTTGGGCTGCGCTGGCGTTAGCTTTGTTGCGAAGCTCGTCCGTCTCTGATTTTAGCTTCGCTATTTTATCCGCCGTAGCTTTCTCCCGTTGCCGGCGTAGAATTTGGAGCTCCTCCTGTAGCTGGGAGAGCCGCTCCTTTCGGTCCAGCTCAGCTTGAGTTTGAGCGGTCGCCAGCAATTCCTGACTCTTTTGTTTAGCCTGTTGAATCCTCTCTTCCGCTTCCGCTTCCGCCTGCTTTATTTTTTTTATTGTTTCTTCTACCATAACCTTTAAGCTATTACTTAATCTGTTGGTTTTTAAAAACTTACGGCAGGAAGACTAGTTATAAGGAACTTTATGTCATCATCTGAGAAAAGTATTCCCGCCCCTACAAAGACACTCCGACGATCATCATTTATGATATCATCTACGCCGGCATTTAAAAATAACTGATCATAGAAATAATAGGTGGTAGTAAACTTAAGATGAGGGTCGTCTGCATCAAAATCCCAGCTTTCCAAGCTGAACTTCAACTGATCCTGAAACATTTCATAATCCAACCCAAAGCCGCCTTCTGATTCTATGACCCCGCCCCTGATCGTAAGATCATAAAAACGTTTGGCTATTTGGATGCTAAACTTCAGTTCATCATCGTCTATCGTCGTATCCTCCGTGGAGGAGGCGTCTCCGCGGGGATCATCAATTACTTCTAATAGAAAATAGCGGTCATCTCTGGGCTGGAGCCGCAGGGTGACATAGCTTTTAGTCTCCTCCTCATCCACCAAATATTCTGATCGGATACCTAAATAGGTTCGGAAAGCAGACATCCGCTGGAAATAATCCCGGATGCCCTTTACCCCTTCAGAAAAGTTATTGTAAGCCTCTTCATCAGTAAACAACTTCCCGATGGTGCCTTCTCCGCTTTTCACCTTCTCGCCCAGATCATTTACTATACTAAGGGCCGTATCTAATTTGTTGGAAGCCACCACTAACTTTTCTATCCCGCCTTTCAGGTTCTCCCGATTTTCTACCAATACCTCATCTGCATTTTTCAGGACCCGGTTTAGGTTTTGGGCAACTTCCGGAGATTGTTGTTCTAAGGTTTTGCTTACTTTTTCCAGGTTGGCTATGGTAGTAGCCAGGGCCTGCCGATTATCTTGTACCACGTCGGTCAGGGTCTGAGCAAGCAGGGAGATTTTAGTCATAGTACCCGAGACCATCTCTTTATTCTCAGCTACTAATAGATCAAGGTTCAGGGAGAGACGGTTTATGTTTTCCATCGCCTGTCTCAGAGTGTTGCGGTTTTCGGCAACCACCTCATTCAAGAGGGATGATAATCTGTCCGCGTTATCCAATATCCGTTGCAGGGCCTGCTGCCCCTTATCTCCTCCCAGCACCTTCCTGATAGACCCGGTGACAGCCGAGAGATCCTCAGCCAGCATTGCTAACTTGCTCGTTAGACGATCTATATCAACCTCTATCTCATGAGCCTTAATAGTATCCCCACTCTTGATTAAAGGCAGGTGCGGGGAACCACCTCTAAGCTCCACATATTTCTCCCCCATCAGCCCTATCGCCCGGATGGTAGCTTCGGCATCTTGATGGAGCCGGACCTCAGATTGAAGCTGTATCCAAACTTCAGCTTTGTCCGCTAACAGCTCAATCTCTTCTACTCTTCCAACTTCTACTCCAGCTACTCTGACCTGTGCCTTCTTATCTAATCCAGATACTGAATTAAATATAACCCGAACTTTATAGCCTTCCTTCTCCCCTACCGCCCAATGCTCTACCTTGATAGTCATGTAAGCCAATAGGAGTATGCCTGTTAGTACCATTAAGCCTACTTTGGCTTGCGAGGAAAGATGCCTCAACCTGTCGCCCTTTTCTCTTGCTACTTAGCAAAACTCTCCGCTTTCTCACCTTTTGAGAAAGATTTTTCACTCCCATATGACTTATTACTGCTTCTGACCGAATTGTTCCATATTATAGACATGTTCCGGGAAGCATGTCAACCTTTTCTGCAAACCGACCTAATTTGATAGGCGGTAGTATCAGGGAAACGGGGCGTAGAGGGGCCATCTACGGCTACTGGTACAGACTTCTACCCGCCAGATCGATAGCTACTATGGCCGGGAAATCTTCCACCCGGAGTTTGAAAATAGCCTCCGGGCCCAACTCGGGATAAGCAATGACCTCAGCCTCTTTAATGCACTGAGAGAGTAGCGCTCCCGCTCCTCCCAACGTTGCCAGATAGACCGCTTTATATTCCCGCATGGCTTCCATCACTTCCTGGGAACGCATTCCTTTGCCGATTGTGCCGGCCAATCCTCGTTTCAGTAAAGCCGGAGTGTAAGGGTCTATGCGGTAACTGGTGGTCGGTCCGGCAGAGCCCAGAACCTCTCCCGGCGGCGCCGGCGCCGGCCCCACGTAATAGAGAAGCTGGCCTCTGGGGTTGAAGGGAAGCTCTTCTCCTTGGGAGATAACCTCGAACAATTGCCGATGGGCCGCATCCCTGGCGGTATAGATGACCCCCGACAGAAGCACTTTGTCGCCGGCCCGCAGCTTTTCCGCCGCCTCCCTGGTAAGAGGGGTGGAAATGGGTATGCCTTCCCAGCCCCGGGTGGGAGCCAGTTCCTGTAGTTTTTCATATACTGCCGGATTAGGTTTCGGCAGAGGCTCATTATCTTGTAGGACAAGGCTCCGCCGCCGGCTCAGATAGCAGTTAAAAGCCACGGCAACCGGCAGATTGGCGCGGTGGCAAGGGCCGGATACTATATGCACCGCCAAAGCGCTGTTGCTGCCGCCGACCCCTTGCGGGCCAATGTTTAATTGATTAGCTTCCTCCAATATACGGCGCTCCAGGTCGCTAAGATGGGAATGCGGCTGTCCTATCGGCCTGAGCAGAGCTCTTTTGGCCATATAGGCGGACTGCTCTAAATTCCCGCCGATACCTACCCCTACCACCGTAGGAGGACAGGAACGCGATCCAGCGGCCTTTATTTGCTCTAATACTGTGGCCACGACTTTATCCCTCTCCTCAAAAGGCGGGAAATGCTTGGCGATGCCTACCTGCTCGCACCCACAGCCATTAGGGAGCACCAATAATTGGCAGCTATCGCCGGGCGTAATGCGATAATGGATTACCGCCGGGCCGTAACTTCCCGCATAGCGGCGGAAAAAGGGGTCCGTAACCACAGACTGTCTCAGATGTCCCGCTCTCCCCCCATCCTCCACTCCCTGGTTTACCGCCTCCTCCAGGGAGCCGCCTACTATTTGCACCTCCTGACCCAGTTTTACCCACACCACCATCTGGCCGGTGTCCTGACATAAAGGGAGACGTTTTTCCCAGGCTAATAGAGCGTTCCTAATCGCCAGCCCGAACAGTTCCCGGGCTAAAGGAGACCGCTCCCGCCGCATCGCCCCCTCCCAGGAGCGCAGCACATCTTCCCCTAAATAGATGCACGACTGCTGGCACATGGAGGCGACCGCCTCTCTTATCCTATCTGCGGGTATCTCTCTCATAATTGTTCTTACCCCTCTCAACCCTGATGTTGCCTAACCAGTTTGATATATTATACCAAGTTGCATTTTCTGTGGTGGCAGATTCTCAAATCTGACACCTCCTAAAACCGCAGTCAGGTCTGAGGACCTGACTGCACAAATTATACCAAGTTGCATTCAAAGTATAAACTAATTATCTTTGATTTTTTTTGATCTTTCGGCTTGTCTCAAGCCGAAAGTGCCAAGGGAAACACACCCCTTTAGTAGTTTCGGCCTGAGACAGACCGAAACATCTATAACATCTATACGATATCTGTATGTATTGATTGCAAATTGGTATTAGATGGATTTTTGTTAGCATCCAACTAGTCTCGCGAAGACTTCCGCCGCCGCCTCTACCTCGTCGGCCGTATTCCCCCGGCCAAGACTGATCCGGATGGCGCTCCGTATCCGCCCGGGCTCCAACCCCATTGCCTGGAGAACGGTAGAGGAGAACGGTAGACGGCTCAGACGCCCCCGCTTTACAGGCCGGCCCGGAAGAGACCGCAATTCCTTCCAAATCAAGCCTCCTGACCAGTGAAGCCCCGTCGCCCGCACCGAAACTGATATTCAGGGTGCCGGGCAGCCGCTCAGTAGCATGACCATTTAAACTTATATTTGGGATACGTCCCTGTAGGTTCTCCCATAAGGTGCGGGCCAGCCGCCGTAAGTAGAGAACATCGGCAGCCAGCTTTTCTCCCGCCAGTTCGCAAGCCTTCCCCAAACCTACCGCTCCCGCTACATTTTCCGTTCCGGCGCGCCTTCCCTGCTCTTGAGCGCCGCCATGGAGAAAAGGCGGCAGCCCCTTTCCCCGCCGGACATACAAACCCCCTATCCCTTTCGGGCCATAAAGTTTATGCCCTGAAAAGGAGAGCAGATCCACTCCCAACTCATTCACATCCACTGGTATTTTACCTGTGCTCTGAACAGCATCTGTATGAAACAAAATGTTTTTATGGCTTATGAATTCCCTTAGCTCAGCGATAGGTTGAATGGTTCCCACCACGTTATTAGCATGGGCTATGCTAATCAATATCGTTTCCAGAGTGACGGCTTCCTTAAATTTGTCCAGCAAAACCAAGCCGGTATTGTCCACCGGCAGATAAATTACCTCAAACCCTTCTCTCTCCAGGTAGCCGCAGCTCTCCAGCACCGCCGGATGTTCTATTTGGGTAGTAATTATTCTCCGACCCTGATCTCTCCTAGCCCTGGCTCCCCCGATTAAAGCCCAGTTTATAGACTCCGTTCCGCTGCTGGTAAATACAATCTCCCCGGCCTCCGCCCCCAGCAGCCGGGCTGTCTTTTCTCTAGCCCTCTCCAGCGCCGCCTTAGTCCGCCGGCCAAAGCTATGAATACTGGATGGATTACCAAATTCAGGCCCCAGGTAAGGCTGCATCGCCTCAGATACGGCTGGCGGCGGCGGTGTAGTAGCATTATGATCCAGATAAATTCGTCGCATCGGTCAGGGTATTTACTCAATCAGGAGGAAGATTATTATTAGCGCTCTGCTTAACCTGCTTAGCTAGTACAGCGTTCATTTTTATTTTTATATCATTTTTATTTTTATATCCCTCCACCGTCAATAAAGTGCTGGATAACGGGGATATTTTCCACGGAACAGGGCTCCTCCGGCTCGACTTGTTTGGTAATTTGCTCGACTTGTTTCTCCGTTTGCTGATAATTGCGCTGGAGGCGATGCAGTTCTCTCTCCAACTCACAGATCCGGTCCAGGATACATTTTACTACCTGAGCTACCGGGTCGGGAAGGTTAGATTGATCAACTCCTTCCATGCCTGTAATTTTTTGACCGTCCTTGAATACTATCCGGCCGGGCACGCCCACTACAGTGGAATGGGGAGGCACATCTTTGACTACTACCGAACCGGAACCAATAATGCTCCCATCCCCTACGGTAATGGCGCCTAAGAGCTTAGCGCCCGCTCCGATTATTACTCTACAACCAACCGTAGGATGGCGCTTCACTTTCTTCCAGGTGGTTCCACCTAAGGTTACTCCCTGGTAGATGGTGGTTCCTTCGCCGACCTCGGCTGTTTCGCCGATCACCACTCCCATCCCATGGTCTATGAAGCATTGCGGGCCGATTTGGGCTCCGGGGTGAATTTCTATCCCGGTCAGGAGGCGGCCCATATGGGAGAAAAATCTGGCCAGAAGATGAAAACGCCGTTTCCAGAGCCAATGCCCTAAGCGATGGAGCAACAGAGCATGAAATCCGGGATAACACAAAAGCACTTCCAGCACACTCCGGGCGGCAGGGTCCCGTTCGAATACCATCTTAATGTCCTGTTTTATAACCTTAAACATCTAACAGCCTACGGTGGAGCAACTTTATTAGTGTTACAGCTTAAGAAAATTACGCAGGAGATCTTTACCCGTCTCGGTTAAGATAGACTCAGGGTGGAATTGTACTCCTTCCACCGGATACGTTTTGTGCCGAAACCCCATGATCTCTCCCTCTTGGGTGGCGGCGCTGATTTCCAAACACTTCGGGAGCGATTTTTTCTCAACTATTAACGAGTGATATCTGGTAGCTATAAAAGGTCTCGGCAGACCGGCAAATATGGTGCGGCCGTCGTGATAGATTTGCGAGGTCTTGCCGTGCATAAGACGTTCCGCTCCGAGCACTTTTCCGCCGAAGGCGACTCCGACAGACTGGTGGCCTAAACAGACCCCTAAAATGGGAACCCGACCGGCAAAATGCCGGATGCAATCCACCGATATTCCGGCCTCTTTGGGGGTGCACGGACCTGGCGAGACAACTATCCGTTCCGGAGCTTGCTCCTCTATTTGGGAGATACTAATCTTATCATTCCGAAAGACGCGGACATCCGCTCCCAGCTCGCCTAGATACTGAACCAGGTTATAAGTGAATGAATCGTAATTATCAATTACCAATAGCATAGGGTAAATTTATTATATTGGTTTGCTGATCAGTTCTAACCGAGCAGTTTTATTATGTTAAGAAGCTTCTTGGAAGTCAAGGGTTTTTAAGGCTGCTACCTGATCACGAATTTTAATTGCGGATTATTTGTTTATTGTTTACATGATGTTAGCTGGGCGCTTTCATGATGTGGCAGATGATCCGTATCTCCGCCTGTCCCGGACCCTTTTCAAAAACTTCCATTAACAAATTTTAGCTTTGTAAATTTATGTCATATGTATTACGATGGGATTATTGTTACATAGGAAGCTTGGCTTCTGTACCTCATTATACAGGTTGTATTATTAGTTAAACGCTAATTTAATGGAGGGCGGCGTTATGAAAAGAGAGGGAAGGCGCAGTTCAAAGACAGTAGTTAGCCTGGTGGTCTGCTGTTTGGTATCTGGTTTACTATGTTCAGCTAGCCCGGCTGTATCAATTTGGCTCTTTACGGTTCATTCACTTTAGAAGGAGGTGTGTGTTATGCAAAAAAGAATAATAAAATTCGTTTTACAAGCGTTTGTGTTGCAAATTGTCATTTCTCTATTTCCTTCTTTAACTCAGGCCAATCAGCCCGAGCCTTATGTTCAATGTATTGAAGGTCAGGAACCCCTTCAAATTAGTTATGGGGAACACACTGTCGATTGTCAGATCGAGAATTCTACCGATCTGGACCGTTTCCAGTTTTATGGCTCTTCCGGAGATGAAATCAGGATTATGGTTTCACGTACCTCAGGTTCACTTCACCCACAGCTGGAAGTATGGGATCCAAATGGCGATAAGATTATAGATACGTGGAGTTCTTCTGATATATCTGTGGATGAAACTCTTGCAGTCTCAGGAACATATCTGCTGGCTATATCTGACCATGGCCAAGATTACTCAGGGAGTTATACTTTGCAATTGGAAAAGATTCCTCCAGTTTTTGATCCGCCGGATATTCTCTATGATATCTCTACAAGTGATAACTCATGTTACGCATAGAGCGTTTTTTTGTTGAATAATTTATATTTTTCTTGTTTAATAGTGCATTATGGACAAGGAAATGTTAGAACT
>QIEW01000409.1 GCA_003230535.1 bacterium | reverse complement strand
AACCGGATCCTCGACCATCTATTTCAGAACAGGTGGGTCTTTTTATCTATCGCTGCATCAGCTTCTTTAGTTTCGGCTCATCAAAAGATGTAGCGGATTCTTGTTCCGTCGAAGAAATTCCTTCTCACTCTCACCCTCACTCTCACCCTCAACCCCAGACCGGGAGATCATGGAAAGATGCTCTCCATATCATGGGTAATCTACTGGATATTGTACTGGAACCTATATATCGCTTTACCCGCAGCCTACTTTCCAGAATTATCCACAATATTAACGAGCGAATCAGGTGGGTATGGGAGAAGATAGCTTCCCTGGTTTTGGATGCTACCGAGACTATTTATCTTACTGTATTCTCCAGTTATAGGGCGCGGGCGCGGGCTGTTTTAGACCGAACAAGTAAATTTTCCAGTCAAGGGCATTTGATTATCGGGGTAATTGTGCTCTGTTTTTTTGCATCCCGGAGCATCTTTTTGTTTTCTCCTCGGCATATAGTGGTATTCGCGCTTATTCCCGTCTGCTTGCTACTGTTGGTTATAAAACCCATCTATGGGATGATGTTCTATCTGGTCTCTTCTTTATGTGTGCTTTCCAGCGTAATATGGAATTTCCCCAAAAGCTTTATGGGAGTTCCTCTATATACGGGTACTCCGGTTCTGCTGGCAACCATTTTTAGCTGGGTCATCGAAAGAATAAATCAAAGAAAGAGATTCAATATTATTTATGACAGTAACAATTACATTATTTTGTTGTTTTGGAGCTTTCTGACGCTATCCTGCTTCTCAACAGTACCTTATGGTACGGATAAGGAAACATTTGTCAGAGCAGTAGCTACTTGGGATTATTTAGTTCTCGCCACTTGGTTTGTTTTAATTTTTTTCATGGTACATCTGATTGAAGATGACAAGGAAAAATTCATGAACATATTTTATACCCTGGCCTCTGTTTATGCTTATTATGCCTATAAAACAGTTAGAATGGCCTCTTATTATGGCTTCCAGACTGTTCACAAGGTTTCCGCCGAAATTCCCGGTAGATTGGCGGATGACAATGAGCTCTGTGCCTGTCTGAATATGGCGTTACCACTGTTTTATGCATTATTCCTCTATGAAAAGAAACAATCAAGAAAAACCTTCTGGATAATTACTTTTATAGTTACGATTGTGGCTATAATTTATACTCAATCACGCGGGGGTTATATTGGGCTGGCATTTTTATCTATCCCGTTATTTTATAAGCTGATGCTCTCACAAACTAAAAACAAAGTCGCTCCGCTGGTCTTTATCTATGTGATTGGCATACTTGGTTCCGGTTTGTTTTATGATAAGATAGCCAATCGCGTCCAATCCATCTCGAACTGGGAAACAGACGGCGCCGCTACATCAAGGTTAATATCCTATGCCGCGACCATAGAAATGATGAAAGATAGCCCCCTGTTAGGGATCGGTTTTGGGAATCAATATCGATTTCGGGAGTTTTGTCTACCGGAAGTAGTTGTGCCTACCGGGTTTGGAGAAGATGACTATATTGTTCTGGCTGGTGATCCCGGGCGGTGGATGGAAATTCATGATGCATATCTTGCTCTGGGAGGGCATGCCGGTCTGTTGACATTATCCTGTTTTATAGGTCTACTGGTGTGGTCTATGTTAAAGATGCGCCGCCTGAGAAATAGGCTCCCCCGCAATGAGGACACCAGGTGGATATTTATTATGAGCCATGCTATAGAGTTATGCATCTACTCTTATATGATTACCGCATTGTTTCTAAACAACACATTTGAACCTTTTATCTATATATTATGCGGCCTATCTATGTCCCTGGAACACATTGCTTTTAAGGATGAGAGAACCACATCTCCCGGGGCAGTACTGTTATTATTTGCTCTCCTCGGCTTCTGGCTTTATCTGACTGTCGGCGCCAGGGTATAGAAAGACTAAGGAGATAAGCATAAAGTCCCTCATGACTGAAGCCAGCCCCAGAATGTTACTTATGGTCGTTGATGATTTTGGAAAAGGTGGAGCGGCCTCGGTAGTTTATTCGCTGATCCAGGGGTTGGATGGAAAACGTTTTATACCTGTTCTCTGTTGTTTGGACGCGGTAGGGAGTCTAGGGAAAGAGCTCCAGTCCAAGGGATATAAAGTAGTGTTGTTAGGGCGGCAGCCGGGTGTAGACTGGAGTCTCATCCCTAAAATAGGAGCTGTTATTAGAGAGAATAAGGTTTCTCTGGTGCATGCGCATCAACATACCGCTTTTTTCTACAGCACGCTGGCTGCGGTGAAAGCCGGCAGAACACCGGTAGTATTTACTGAGCATGGACGACCTTATCCTGATAAACGCCGGCTTTCCCATGTAGTTATAAACCAGCTATTATGTCGCCTGACCTCTCGGATTATCGCTGTTTCTCCGGCCGTATCCAGGAGCCTAAAAGTTTATGAGGGGATATCCGAAAAGCATATAGCAGTTATTTACAATGGGATTGATCCCAGACCTTTCGGGATAGAGGTGGATAAGACTGTCATCAGGAAAGCTTTAGGTATCCCGTCAGAGGATCAAGTCTGCGGGATGGTGGCCCGATTAGGATCTGAAAAAGATCACCTGACACTATTGCGGGCGATTAAGCTGGTAAGACAGCGGCTTCCCCGGACAACCCTGGTGCTGGTAGGAGACGGCCCCCAAAGAGAAGGACTGGAGGAAGCCTCTCGAAAATTGGGCCTGGGGAGCAAAGTGGTCTTTACCGGCCAGCGCAGGGATGTGCCTGAGTTGTTAGCCATATTTGATCTGGCGATTCTCTCGTCCCATTATGAAGGCACCTCGGTCACCTTATTAGAGGCGATGGCCGCCGGTAAAGCTGTGGTCGCCAGCCGCGTAGGGGGTACTCCTGAAGTAATAGAAGATGGGGTAACCGGATGGTTATGTACTCCGCGGGCTGAAGAAGAATTAGCTGAGAAAATGATCCAGCTCTTAAGAGATCCCCAATTACGCCATCAATTAGGGGGAGCCGCCCGGAGGCGGATGAAGGAGCGCTTCACCCAAGCCCAAATGGTAACCAGCTATGAGCGGGTGTATAATCAGGCGCTGGGATTAGGCTCGTGTTGTGTCAACCGGAAATTGACGGATTCTGTTTTTCCCTTTAACAAAGGGGGACTTTAGGGGGATTTAACAGAAGATTCAGGGTCGGTTTATTATTTTATAAATCTCCCCCGGCCCCTCTTTTCCAAAGAGGGGAATTCCCCGTCAGATTGCTAAACGGCTTGTATATAAGCCGTAATCGACATATTAGAGTTTACACGACACTAAGCTGTAATTTTTCTTCTATCCAAATTTACCGGTGAGGAAAAGGGAAAAAATACCTTGAAAATCTTATTATTTGCATTAGGCGGACATAATTTGTATGCCTACGGGGTGGGGGTATTATCGGCTTATCTGAAATCCTGCGGGCATAAGGTGCAGGTAATGTATGTGCCTTTTTCGTCCTGGGAAGAGCATTTGTTAGGGGGAAAACAGGCTGGGGAAGACCAGCGTCTGCGCATCTCCGCCTCAGCTATCCTCCAGCTTACTGAGGACTTACAGCCCGATCTTATCGGCTTCTCCGTGATTACCAACTACTTTGAACATGCGGCTTATCTCACGCGGGAACTAAAAAGAGCCTATCCTGATACTCTCATTGTCTGGGGCGGGGTTCATCCCACTATCTCTCCGGCAGAGTGCCTCCAATACGCAGATATAGTCTGCGTAGGAGAAGGAGAAAGGGCCTTTGAGGAACTGGTCGGGCGGTTGGAGAAAGGTCAGGTCTACAGTGATATTCCCAATCTATGGGTAAAAGAAGGGGGTAAAATCATCCAAAACGAGGTGCGTCCATATCTGGAAGACTTAGACCGCCTGCCTTTCCAGGATATAGATTTTTCCACTCATTATCTTTTGCGGCCGGGCGGGGTGGTCTCTATGGCGGATGATGAGATAGTCTATCAGTTCCTGCCGCATTTTTTTGGGGAGGGGAGTATCGGCTATCTCACCATGGGCACCCGCGGCTGCCCTTATGCCTGTTCCTACTGTTATAACAGCGCCTTGCGCAGAATTTATCGAGGTAAGGGCAAGGCGCTCCGCCAGCGCAGCCGGGAAAATTTTATCCAGGAATTAGTGCAGGCCAAGCGGCGTTACCCTGAGATAAATTTTGTGATTATCACTGACGAGGCGTTTCTGGCCGGCAAAAAACCGGCGTGGGTGAAAGAGTTTGCCAGAGAATACAAGGAAAAGGTGGGGATACCTTTTTATGCGGTCGTAAGTCCGGAAGGTATCACTGAAGAGGCTATCCGGTATCTGGTGGAGGCGGGGATGTTCTTTGTCCAAATGGGCCTTCAGACCGG
>QIEW01000340.1 GCA_003230535.1 bacterium | reverse complement strand
GAAGCTTGATTCAGTGATCTATTAACTTTTATTTGGAGTATTTTAAGATATTCTGATATTTGGATAAAGGAAAGCCAAAGATGGGTAACCGTAAGGAACTCTCAGGCCAGGTGGTCAGCAATAAAATGGATAAAACTGTGGTAGTCAGGGTAGGTCGAATGGTAAAGCATCCGCTGTATGGTCGTTATATACGTCGGGCTACCAAGTTTAAAGCGCATGACGAAAAGGGACTTTGTCAAATTGGAGATGCGGTTCGGATTCAGGAAACGAGACCTTTAAGTAAAGAAAAACATTGGCGGGTAATAAAAATTTTGAACGCCAAATCAGTACCTAAGGAGACTGAAGGAGAACCTAAACAAAACTCCTCCACAGACACTCAATGATTCAAACGCAAACCATGTTAGAAGCGGCTGATAACTCCGGGGCCAAGAAAATAATGTGTATTCGCGTCCTGGGAGGAACAAAGAGGCGGTATGCCCGGTTGGGGGATATTATTGTAGTTACCGTAAAAGAGGCGTTACCGGCGGCACAAATAAAAAAAGGGACCGTACAAAAAGCGGTCGTTGTCAGAACCGTCAAAGAACAGCGACGTCAGGACGGTTCCTATATAAAGTTTGACCAAAACGCCGCCGTGCTGATAAATAATCAGCTTGAACCTATCGGCACCAGAATTTTCGGGCCGGTGGCGCGGGAACTACGGGCTAAAAAATTCACCAAGCTAGTGTCACTGGCGCTAGAGGTAGTATAAGGAAAGTAAAAGTGCGCATTCGGAAAGGTAATCTGGTAGAAATAATTACCGGCAAAGAAGCTGGAAAGCGGGGGAAAGTCCTGCGGGTTTTCCCCAAGCAACAGCGAGTCGCTGTAGAGAAATTAAATTTAATTAAGCGCCATACTAAGCCGACGCAGCAGAATCCCCAAGGCGGTATTGTCGAACGGGAGGGAACTGTTCATGTTACTAATATAATGCTTGTTTGCAACAGATGTAATCGTCGGGTTAGAGTTGGACATAAGATTTTGGATACAGGCCAGAAGGTACGGATTTGCCGCAAATGCGGGGAAGAGATTTAACCCACAATATGGAGCGGGCGAATGGCCAGGCTGCTGAAAAAATATAACAATGAGATCATCCCAATTTTAATGGGGGAGTTGGGATACAAGAACACCATGCAGGTTCCCCGCCTGGAGAAGATTGTCGTCAGCATGGGGCTGGGGGAGGCGACACAAAACTCAAAGGTGATCGACTTTGCGATGACGGATATGACTAAGATTACCGGCCAAAAACCGATACCTACCAGAGCCAGGAAATCTATCGCCGGATTTAAGCTTCGGGCCGGGGTAATCATAGGGTGTAAGGTCACGCTGCGCGGTCGAAGGATGTATGAATTTTTCGATCGGTTGGTAAATGTGGCTCTCCCCAGAGTTCGGGATTTCAAAGGGGTTTCCCCTAAAGCCTTTGACGGTCGGGGGAGCTTTGCCATGGGTCTAAGAGAACAGGTGGTTTTCCCTGAGATTGATTATGATGGGATTGATAAGATAAGAGGGTTGAATGTGGTGATTGTAACCACCGCTGAGACGGATAAGGAGGCGGAAGCCCTGCTTAGACATTTGGGGATGCCATTTAGCCGGAGATAAAATATGGCGAAACTATCGCTGATAGTACGTGCAAGACGTAAAAAATATAAGGTTCAAATTCGGAACCGCTGCCGTTTGTGCGGTCGTCCGCGGGGATATCTGCGCAAGTTCGGCATGTGTCGTATCTGTTTTAGATCCCTAGCCTCTATGGGAGAGATCCCGGGGGTAATAAAAGCCAGTTGGTAATAAGAATATCTGCCTAGAGGAGTTATTTATGTGTTTTACTGATCCTATTGCTGATATGCTGACCAGGATTCGGAATGCGTTTCGGGCTGGTCATCAGGAGCTGGAAATGCCCGCTTCTAAAATCAAGATCGCCATAGCGGCTATTTTAGAGGATGAAGGTTATATTCAGCAACATAAGGTAAATCAGACGGGGCTTAAACGGACCCTTCATATTACCCTCAAATATGGACCGGATGAAAAGGCGGTTATTAGAAAAATAAAAAGAATAAGTAAACCGGGCTGCCGAATTTATGTAGGTAAAGATGAAATTCCGAGGGTACTCAATGGGTTAGGGATAGTAATACTCTCTACCCCTAAAGGGCTTATGACCGGGTCAAAGGCTAAGCGGGCGGCGGTAGGAGGGGAAGTGTTGTGTTCTGTTTGGTAGCCGGATTTTAGTGTGGATAATTTAGCTGTGTCGGGCAATGCTTTGAACGGGAGGCTCCGGATTACCGGACATAATTCTTGAGCGCTGTTGCGGGGAGACTTCCTGTCCGGGGTAAAAAATTTGCATCGATGGGTGCGCTAAGGGACTTAGAACATTTTAAAGTACCGTTTGTGGTTTTTTTGTGCCTTAGTATATGGTGGTCAACTCCCCTTTTCCGGTTTTGTGCTGTCGGGTCCTCAGACCTGACAGCCTGAAGGAGTGGCGGGCTTCCTGAACCTGCCGCCACCTGAATCTGAAAAGTCCGCACCGGCAGGTGCGCTAAGTTCAATAGAAAAAATAGCAGAGGCTTAACATCATGTCTCGTATAGGCAAAAAACCTATTTCTATTCCATCTGGAGTAGAGATAACTATTCATAAACATCACATTGAGGTGCAAGGTCCTAAAGGGAAACTCTCCTGGGACTATCCGCCTGAGGTAACTGTTCGGCAGGAAAACGGCCGGATGCTGCTGGAGCGGCTGGCCGATGCGAGAAGATATCGGGCATTACATGGCCTTAGCCGGGCGTTAATCGCCAACATGGTAACCGGCGTATCGGAAGGGTTTGTTAAAACTCTGGATATTGTAGGGATAGGATACCGGGCAGCCGTAGACGGCCAAAAACTAGTAATTCAGGCGGGTTATAGTCACCCGGTATCTTTAGATATCCCTCAGTACATTCAGATTGACGTAGAGAGACAGGTCCGGATTAAAGTGCAGGGGGTAGATAAGCAGCTGGTAGGACAGGTAGCCGCTAAAATTCGCGCCGTCAGACCTCCTGATCCTTATAAAGGTAAAGGAATTAAATACACCGGCGAGGTGATCCGGCGTAAAGCTGGGAAAACCGGGGCTTAAAAGAGAGTTAGATTAAGGAAGGATAAGGTTTAGCTAATATGGACAAGTCAGAAGCTCGAAGGCGGGGGCGGTTGTTGCGGCATCGGCGGGTAAGAAGGAAAATAAGCGGGACGGAATCCCGTCCGCGCTTGGCGCTTTTTAGGAGCTTAAAACATATTTATGCCCAGGTAATCAACGACGAGCAAAGAATAACCCTGGTTAGTGTTTCCAGTCTGGAACCGGACTTTAGGACGCAGCCTAACCGTGGAAATAATATTGCGGGAGCCAGATTGCTGGGGGGAAAAGTGGCCGAAAGGGCTTTACAAAAAGGGATCGCCAAGGTAGTTTTTGACAAGGGAGGTTATGCTTACCATGGTCGGGTAAAAGCCCTTGCAGAAGCTGCCCGAGGCGGGGGCTTGCAATTTTAAGATTGCGGAGGTTCATCCTATATGCAACCCATTTGTAACTTGATCGTATAGTAATTTCCTTTTCGCGACCAATCAAAACAAGTGGATGGACATGGAAAGTTTTTTGTGCTGTCGGGTCCTCAGACCTGACAGCCCGAATGACTGGCAGGTTTCCTGAACCTGCCGCCACCTGGAAAGTCCGCACCGGCAGGTGCGCTAAGTTCCAACATTTTTGCACCCTACATTAAAACTGAGGAGTCGTATTTAAATAACTCATCGGTTTCGATTTCCGATCTCTCGGCTTGTCTCAAGCCGAAAGCGCTAAGAGTAGCGGTGCCCTGTGGGGTTTCGGCCTGGGGACGGGCCGAAACATCTATAAAAGTGATGAGTTAATTATTTACATTAAAACTGATTGAGGAGGAGAAAAACTATTGGCAGACGTAGCCCCTGAGGAGCTTGTTCTAAAGGATAGATTAATTTATATAAACCGCGTGGCCAAAGTGGTAAAAGGTGGCCGGAGGTTCAGTTTCAGCGCCCTAGTGGCGGTAGGGGATGGCGCCGGGCATGTGGGAGTTGGTTTCGGCAAAGCCAATGAAGTCCCGAATGCTATTCGTAAGGCTATAGAAAAAGCTAAAAAACAGTTAGTGAAAATTCCTCTCCAAAATGGAACTCTGCCGCATGAAGTGCTCGGGCGCGCAGGAGCAGCCCGGGTATTACTTAAGCCCGCCGCTCCGGGAACAGGAGTTATTGCCGGAGGACCGGTGCGGGCTGTCCGGTGCGGGCTGTCCTTGAGACCGCCGGGGTACATAATGTGCTTACCAAATCTTTACGGAGCAACACTCCGCATAACGTAGTGCGGGCTACGATGGCAGGTTTGGAAAGTCTAAGGACGCTTGCGGACGTACTAGCTCTGCGGGGAAAAATTAAGGAAGTAAAGAAAGAGGTTGCTCCTGCGGAAGTGAATGAAGGAGAGCTGCAAAGCTAGTGTTATGTAAACCAGCAAATTTAACTTGATATAAAATAAGGGTGCTTTGTCAACAATAATTTTTATCAGCTAGAGAACTATGAAGATATATGAGTTAAAGCCCGCTGTGGGATCAAAAAAGAAGCCTAAAAGAGTA
>QIEW01000018.1 GCA_003230535.1 bacterium | reverse complement strand
ATAGATTAAATCAACACTTTGATCCGCTATATGTTCCTGTAGGATATTCAGATTGTCGCCATAATACAACTGGTTCATGGGGTTTCCTAATAATGGATACGCTTTGCCTGGCACAGACGCTACCTGAAGTTGATAAATCTACCCCACCAATTCATAAATAAGACTAGCAGTCTTGCCGCCGAAAGTCAACCATATCAACAGATACCCAAATTCATCATCAAAAAAATAAAAACCTTCTTGGAACTGTAAAAACAGTATGATAGAATATATTTTGAATGACAATTCCCTCGCCAAGGAGTTGAAGTATTATGGTACAATTAGGTACCATGGGCTTTACCCATAGACCTCTCCGGAAAAAGCCAAGAACCGTTAACCCGAATAATTCGGGATCATAAACACGCTCGGAGCTGGTCGCTTTCACAGCGGGAGTTTTCGGTGAGTTGTATGAGCCATTTTGTTTTTTGATCGTTATTATATAAGCACTTGTATTCAAATAACATCATTAATGTTTACCGTGAATTTATGAATAATCAGGGTTAATTTAAAGTTATGGATAATAATTGGATAAAGTCAAAATTTGAGCCGTATATGGCTCCTTTGCTGGCTAAGCTCCAGCGGGGGGAGCGGAGAATAACCTTGCATGGTCTCCAGGGAGCGGCGCGCGCCCTTGTTTTATCCGGACTATATCAGACCTCCGGTGTCCCGATGTTAGTGGTAAGCTCCTCCCATAAGGAGGCGTTGGCGCTATATGAGGATCTGCTTTTCTGTGAGCAGATGCTTCTACCTAAGGGGGCTTCGGCGGTAAGCTTATTCCCCCCTTGGGAATTTCCCCCGTATGAGCATTTGTCACCCGGGCCGGAACTGACTGCCCAACGCCTGGAAGCTCTCCATCGGCTGCTCTATGGAGAAAAGTTGATTCTGGTAACGTCAATCCAGGCATTATTACAACGGCTGATACCCCGACAGGTTCTTGATCATACTGCCGAACTTCTTTCGGTGGAGATGGATATTTCGCGGGAGAATATTACTCAGACACTTGTCTGGGGTGGCTACCGCACGGTGGATATGGTGGAAGGGCTTGGTGAATACAGTGTGCGGGGGGGGATAATTGATCTCTGGGGGCCTGGTTTTCCTCAACCGGCGCGGATTGAGCTGTTTGGGGATCGAATTGAATCTATTAGATATTTTAATCCGGAAAGTCAGCGATCTTCGGGCACGGTTGAGGAAATATTAATTCTACCCTCAAAAGAGGCCGTTCTTACTCCTAAGACGGCTGCTGCGCTGGAGAAGAAAATTTCAGCCCGGGAGGGGGATGCAAAATGCAAAGCCGAGCTTATCTCCAGCATACACTCAGGGCAAATTGATCTTGGTTTAGAACAATATATGGGGTTTATCTATTCTCAACCGGAGACCTTGGCAGACTATCTGCCCAAGGAAGCCTTAATAGTATGGGATGAGCCTCTTTATGTAGAAAAACGACTGGCTGAGTTTGAGACCCAAATACAGGATGCTTACACAAAAAATGAACACTATTTCTACCCGCCGCCGGAGATGAATTATTTAAACGCCGACCGCCTGAGCAGAAAATGCAGCTCTCATCCTTTGATATATATGAGTTCCTTAAGATTGGGAAAGCGGGCTCCGGCTCCTATAGAGTTTGAAAGCAGACTCCTGACTTCATTTTGGCTTATTTTGCAAAGTAAGCGTGAGAAACAAGGATTGCTGGAAGCCCTGTCTCAGGAGCTGTTGTCCTGGCAGAGGCGGGGAGAAATGATCTGGCTGGTTTGTCAGACCGCCAGCCAGGCCCAACGCCTTCAGGAGTTGCTCCAAGAATACGAAGTGGGAACTAACATTGTGGATACCGGCGCGGTAAACCACATCAACCCGCAGGAACAGATATATTTCCAAAGCACGGAAGGCGTGTTCTCTATCCTGATTTGGGTAGGGCATATTCAGGGCGGTTTCCATATTCCAGGCTTAGGACTGCGGGTAATTACGGAAGCGGAAATATTCGGAGAAGCCAAGAAGCCCCGACCCCGACGACACATACGCAGCAGCCGTTATCTTTCCACCTTCAGCGATCTTTCTGTGGATGACTATGTTGTTCATGTGGATCATGGCATCGGTCGTTATTTGGGGATAACGAAATTTACCATTGATCATCGGGCGCTGGATTTTCTGATGATTGAATATGCAGGCGGGGATAAACTTTATGTGCCGTTGGAGCGGATAAGTTTAGTGCAGAAATACTTAGGGGGTATTGAGGAGGACTTGGAACTCCATAGGCTGGGAGGGCAGGCTTGGTCGCGCCTGAAGAATTCGGTTAAGGAGCATATCCTGAGTATGGCCAAAGAATTACTGGAACTTTATGCTACCCGCAAAGTAGCTTCTGGATTTTCCTTTTCTCAGGATAGTGTTTGGGAGAAGGAATTTGAAGCCACTTTTGAGTATGAAGAGACCCCGGATCAACAGTTGGCCATCAATGAAACCAAACAGGACATGGAGTCCGAAAAACCTATGGATCGACTTATCTGCGGCGATGTGGGCTACGGTAAAACTGAAGTCGCCCTCCGGGCGGCCTGTAAAACAGCGCTGGACGGTAAACAAGTGGCGGTGCTCACTCCCACAACCGTCCTGGCTCAGCAGCATTATCAGACCTTTTCCCGCCGATTTGCTTCTTATCCGGTGGTAGTGGAGATGCTCAGCCGCTTTCGCTCCCCCAAGGAACGAAAATCTGTGGTGGCAGGAATACGGCAGGGCCTGGTTGATATAGTGATCGGCACCCACCGCCTGCTCCAAAAGGATATCCGGTTTAAGGATTTGGGGCTGGTGGTGATCGATGAGGAGCAGCGTTTCGGTGTCGCCCACAAAGAAAAGTTGAAATCACTGCGGACGGAAGTAGACGTATTAACTCTCACAGCCACCCCCATCCCCCGCACGCTTCATCTGGCGCTTTCCGGCTTCAGGGACATCAGTATCATAGATACACCGCCTGAGGACCGGCTGGAAATTCATACCGAGGTGGTTCCTTTTGATGAGCGGATTATTAAGGAGGCCGTCTTGCGGGAGTTGGAGAGAGGCGGTCAAGTGTTTTTTGTACATAATCGAGTGGAGACCATTGAGAAGATGGGCCGGTTTTTGCGGAAACTTCTGCCGGATATTGAGATTGCCGTGGCGCATGGGCAGATGCCGGAGACGGCGCTGGAGAAGGTAATGATGGAATTTGTGGCCCAAAAATACCAACTATTGCTCTGCACAACCATTATCGAATCAGGTTTAGATATTCCCTCTGCCAATACCATAATAATTAATCGAGCGGATAAATTTGGTCTGGCGCAACTGTATCAGCTGCGGGGAAGGGTGGGGCGTTCTGCCCGTCGGGCCTATGCTTATCTTTTGCTTCCTCGGGGGAAATCCCTTACCGATAGCGCCCAAAAGAGGCTCCAGGCTATCCAGGAACTCTCGGAGTTGGGATCGGGGTTCCGACTGGCCGCCCATGATCTGGAAATCCGCGGAACCGGGAATATGTTAGGCCCCGAGCAGCACGGTCATATCGCGGCGGTAGGTTTTGAGCTGTATTGCCAACTGTTGGAAGATGCAGTATCCGAAGCCCGGGGAAAACCACATCTGCCAAACGTGGAGACGCAGATAGATTTAGGGATGGAAACAAGAATTCCGGAAGACTATATTTCCGATACCAACCAACGGCTGGTAATGTATAAAAGGATCTCTGCCGCTCAGGATAAAGCCGCCTTGGAACGCTGCGCGCATGAGTTAAGGGATAGATATGGCAGACTGCCCAAATCTACCAAGAACTTGCTGGAGGTTATGGACCTGTCTTTTTTGACCCGGGAGCTGCATATCATCAAAATCCAACGGCAGCATAATAAGATAAGTTTCTCCTTTGCCCCCGCGACTCCTCTTTCTCCTCCCCAGATTCTGCAACTGGTTGGAACCTATCACCGCAGCCTGCGCCTCACTCCTGAGAGCACATTGGTTTGTGAACTACCCAAAGGAGCCGAAAAGAACATAATCCAAGAGCTGTGCCAACTCCTGGGTGCGATGAAATCCCTTATCAATAACAGCAGTTTGCGATAAATTAGCGCACCTATTGGTGCGGACTGCTTAGGTGCTGTCAGGTGTTACCACCTGACATCCATACATTCCATGATAACCTTTATTAGCAGGTATCAGGAGGTAACTCCTGACACCACAGCAATGGGCGTGATCCCGTGGGAATCTTCTGTTTTGGTAAATTGCTAATCCTTTCGTAAGATTAGATAGATACAGGGCTGTTTAATTCTATTTTATAGACACTACCTTTTGAATTTCTGTATAATGTAATTATTATCAAGTCATTATACAGGAGGTTAAG
>QIEW01000142.1 GCA_003230535.1 bacterium | reverse complement strand
ATTGAACACCGGGAGTACATCGCCAGGCATGGTGAGGATATGCCTGAAATTAGGGAATGGACATGGACCCACAAATAGTTTGATTATTTTATACTACAGGAAATTATATAAAGCCTCCGCTTGCTAATTTACTGTAAATACTAAGTTCAACAACCGCTGACGGTTTGTAATGGTTTCAGGCTCTGCCTGGTTTTTTACCTGTAAATATTCGACAAACCAGTTTCCAGCAACAGGACGTGATTAATATTTTGAGGGAGATAACTTATGATGGTCTCGTAAAAAGTCGTCATTCCCGCGAAAGCGGGAATCATCCTGATTTTAACTATCTGAAAATACTGGATTCCCGTTTGCACGGGAATGACAAGAATGTGTGTTTTCTGACTTTTTGCGAGTTTATCACTTATGGGCAAACATTTCTGATTTGGGGCCAAAAGTAATAAATAACCTGAGTTCGACATAAAATTATTAAACACATCCGCCCCACATCCTCAACGGTAGTGGCTATGCTGGAGAATTTATAGATATTTGTACCACAGAGATTATTCAAAATCAACAATTCGAGGTTGATTTTTAAAACCTCTACAGCCGCATATGTGAGTTAAAAAAACATCAACCCACTCGATTATAAAAAGATATTATGTCAAATTACCCTGTAATCAACGTTGTAAAATACATCACCTGATAAACACATCTGCCCCATATCCTCAACGGTCTTCTCTCTGGTGAAAACCACCCTCCGAAGAAACTTCCAACCTCAAGGAAAATATTCCATCTCGGCGACACTATAATGGTTATCCAAATCCTGCTGCTGTGCTTCAAAGCATGACCGCTATTTGCCTCCCCAAACGCTTCGCCATCTTCATCTCAACCAGCCATGTAAAGGAAAATATACCCGAACCGGTATTATCTCCCTTTCCTGTATATTTTTATAGAGCATAAACCTCTGACGGCTTATGTCGACTTATTATGCTGAATATATTGACATTATACAGCTACAAGCTGGTTAGTACCATTCAAATGTTTCACATTCTCAATTAGTTAAAAAGCAAAGAGTGTTTGTCATGCTAATTAGCTGATAGATTTATACTTCCTCTGCTAATAGTTTTATAAACGGTGGAATTATCCCAGGTTATAAAATATTCGCGACATTGAAGGAGAATTATTAATTGTTAAGGAAATTCAACAAGTAAAAACCTGTAATTTACTCGATAAGCAACTGGCATAAAATTTGCTCTATTAACCTATCATTTTATTATCCCATATCAACGTCATAGATAAATACAGGAGAGGATAGAGAGGTTAACTAGATGAAATTATTCTTTAAAGTTGTCAGCAAGAGCATTTGTTTGGTATTGTTTGCGGTATTTTCATTATTAACCGGCAGGTGCTGGGGAGCAGCGGAGCATAGCCGCTCCAGATTTGTTACATTAAATCTTTCGGCTACTGATACTGGCGCGGGAATGACGCCTGACGGAGAGATGAGTTTTAGCGGTAACAATCTCAATTGGAGTCCGCCTGAACCTTATTCTGAGGTCAAGGCCAATTGGGATCTGGCTTCCTATGGAGGAACCCCCGAGGACGGAGTTAAGTATATCTATGCCAAATACAAAGATACGGTTGACAATTGGTCTATGGTGGAAATAAGCAAATCTGTGATCCTGGATACAAAGACGCCTAATACCAGCGCTGCTCCTATAGGTGGCGCCTATAGCCAAGAGCAAACGGTTGTCTTGGGCGCCGACGAGGAAGCCGCCATCTATTTTACGGCGGATGGGACCGCCCCCACCCTTGCCTCGCCGATCTACGCACAACCTATCTCTGTCTCCACTACCACCGTGCTCCAATTTTTTGCTGTAGATCCGGCAGGTAATATGGAGGAGGTAAAAAGGGAGGAGTATATCATTGACCTAACCCCACCGGTAGTCAATAGTATGTCTCCAACTCCCAACGAGGAGGGTGTATTCCCTAATGCAGGAATCTATGTATCATTAACAGACAAGGAAAGCGGTATGGATTTATCTTCCATTATCTTGAAAATAGATGGTACCGAAGTAACTCCCGAGGTAAGCGGCGCCCCCGCTTCATATGCCATAACTTATTATCCTTCCGGCGGGTGGGGATATAATCGGGCAGTACAGGTTAATATCATTGCCCGGGACAGGGTTACGCCTCCTCATATATTAGATTACAGTTATCATTTCACCACTCAAAGCCGGATTAGGGAAGCGGAATGGTTGCGGATAAATATTGGGGGTAATGAGTATCAGGATACAGACGGGGATACATGGCTCATGGATCAAAGCTATGGACAGGGAAATAACTGGGGATATATAGGCGGTATCGCTGTCAGCTTTTCAGCTGAAATAAATAATACCGCCGATGACCCTCTCTATCAAGATCAGCGCCATGGCTTACAAGAGTATATCTTTGATGTATCCAATGGAAACTACTTGGTAATCTTCCATTTCGCCGAGATAACTTTTGAGGAACCGAGAATGCGGGTATTCGGGATTACGATGGAAGATAAAGTAATTGTGCGCAATTTAGATATTTATAGAAGATTTGGCCGCGATTATGCCGCCGATATCGGGCTTATTACCAGCGTAAGCGATGGACGACTAAACCTGGAGTTTACCCCAAAGCAAGATTTGCCACAAATGGCCGCCATTGAGATAGTACCTTTAGAAGAGTTGGCATCTCCTGATCTTACTCCACCCGAGGCAACTTACCTTACCCCCGCTCCCGAAGCAACAAATATTACTGTTGACACTCCCATTTCTGTAATGTTACTTGACGAGGAAAGTGGGGTTGATCTTTTCTCCATCAAGTTCACCTTAAATAATAGTTACAAGGTATCACCTACTCAGATCACCGGCACCCCCTTTGCCTACCAACTGAGCTGTTTCCTGCCTTCCCTTAAGCGTTATCCCGAGGAGATTACCGTAACTGTCAATGCCGACGATTTGGCCGGCAATTCCATGGCTCCGGTAAGTTGGACTTACACTTTGGGACTTTACGATCTCCTCCCATCAGATGCTCAGGCTGAATAGGCGATGCGCCAGAGTTATCGTATACTGTTAAAGTCGCTGATACTTTTTGTGCCAATTTGCTCATAGAACCAATATGAGATACCACAAACCTATTTGTGGCGATGAAAATCCCCCTTTGTCAAAGGGGGAGATAGCTTAGAGAGAGCCTCTCATGTCCTATGAGGGAGACAAGGGGTTCCCCCCCCTCTTGTGCTGTCGGGTCCTCAGACCTGACAGCCATTAGGGGAGGGTGGCAGGTTTCCTGAATCTGACACCACCTGAAGTTGAAAAAGTCAGTTCGATCCATTCCATTCTATTGTTATGTTAACTCTAATATGTTGGATAGTTTCCTGCTTGTCATTCCCGCAGAAGCGGGAATCCATAGTTTTGTTTCTGGATTCCGGATCAAGTCCGGAATGACATTTTATAGTTGACATGACACTATATCATGCTATTTTTGGCCCTCGTTTGCTCAACCGGGTAATAGGATCGGTAATATGGTGCTTCTTTAAAAAATAATTGAGGTTTCTCTGATCAATTCCAAGAAGTTCGCAAGCAGCCTTTTTTTTCCAATGGGCCTTATTTAAAGATTTTACAATAAGTTGACGCTCCAGCAATTTTAATCTGCTTTTCAGGTTAAAACCCTCCTCCGCAGGATGGTCCCTTCCTTTGGCAGAGAACAGCTCGGCCGGCAGATGAGGGAGTTGGATAATATCCAGGTCTTCCATCACCACCGCCCGCTCTACAATGTTTGTTAATTCCCTGACATTCCCCGGCCAATCGTACTGAGACAAGCAATCTATAGCTTCCTTGGAAAAACCGCTAATGTTTTTTTTGTATTTTTGGGCGTATTTCTTCATAAAATACTCCGCTATTATGGGAACATCTTCCTTAATTTCCCTCAAAGGCGGCATAGTAAGAGAAAATACTTTTAAGCGATAAAACAAATCCTCCCTAAATTCCCTCTTTTTGATAGCATCGCCTAAAAATATATTTGTGGTCACGATCACGCGCACATCAATTTTTATTGGTTTTGTTCCTCCTACCGGCGCCACCTCACGCTCCTGAAGGACTCTTAAGAGCTTGGCCTGGCCCAATAAAGACAGATTGCCAATCTCATCCAATAAGAGACTGCCCGTGTTAGCTAACTCAAAAACCCCCTTTTTATCTTCCCAGGCGCCGGTAAAAGATCCTTTCAGGTGACCGAAGAACTCACTTCCTAACAAGGTTTCCGAGATGGCGGCACAATTGACTCTATAAAAAGGGTTCTTAGAACGGAGACTTTTATAGTGAATAGCATTGGCCACCAGCTCTTTTCCGGTTCCAGTCTCTCCCTCCACCAAAACGGTCGCTTCTGTCTTAGCTACCATTTCAATGAGCTGGAAAATTCTTCTCAACTTCTCGCTTTGGCCCACGATAAACCCGCCATTGAAGGTAAGTCCTTTAATATTTTCCAATTTTCCCGAATGCTTAGCCATTATTGTTTGTAATTAGTTACAACCTGCCGCCCCAGCCAATTTGGACGATAGAAAAGCCTTGGCTGCATGAATAAACATCAATATGCTACCTAATATTGCCAAAAAGCAAACAAACCTCATAAGCAAAAGCACTTTCGCCCGCTTCGATACATAAAAGCATCATTCTTCATATCTAATATGTTTCTTCATAATATCTATTATACAGTTTCTCTCTAACCCTGATTATTCATAAATACAAGGCAAACAGTGATGATGTTATTTAAATACAGCTAGTTCAAAAAACAAAATGGCTCATACAAATCACCGAAAACTCCCGTTATGGAAGCGACCAGCGGGAGCGTGTTTATGATCCCGAATTATTCGGGCTAAAAAACTAACCCACTGAGACTAATTCATTAATAACAATACTTATCACTTATAATAATGCAAAAAATAACCAGTATATTTCCCTGAATCCACTGCTGATTATAATAAATTAAAGTGGCTTGTTTGTCAATAGATAGTAATAAAAATTTTATGATATTTAATAAATATCGTAAGCTTATAAACTACATGTAATTAGGAAATACGGTCCCCTGATCATCTCATGACAGCAGCGATTAATTCTATATATAGTATTACATGGATAATAGATCAATATATAGAATGTAACCGATGGGTTATCGATAAAAAATTGATCTATGAACATAAATGGCACAACATTTGCAACATTTATTCAACATCTTGTTAGCGTAACATAAACATAAACAATATTATTTTCACGCACCGGGAATTCAGCGCACCTGCGGCGGCGGCTTTTATCTCAGCATCTTGTTGTATTTAAAAAGAAGATTGCTATCGACCTAAATAATAAAATGGAATCGAAAGAGCTTGTTAATTTACTGTTAGTCAGTGAGGATGAATATCTAATTCAAACTTTCTCTCAGGAACTGCCCAAGTGGGGGGTAAATGTAAACTTGACATCCGATATTGAAGGTATATATCAACAAGTTAATGAAATAACTACCGATATCCTTCTCCTGGATGGAGATATGCTACTCAGCGATTCAGAGATACCCTCGTTAAGAGAGATTCAAGGATTAGAGAAGCGGCCGGAAGTTATTATTTGTATTGGTTCGAAGGTAGACCAGCGTCTTAGCAGCTTAATTGAGGGTATGAAGGATATATATTTTATTTCTAAACCGGTTCTGCCCAGGAGTATGTTGAGTTTAATAGAAGAGATATCACACAAGAGAGTGAATAGAGTGGGGCTGCCATTTAAGAAAGAGCTACTAAAGAATATTTTGTTGAATTCTGAACGGCGGGATTATATTCGGGCGAAGGTCAATCTTCCCCTCTCATGTCTATTTTTAAATAAAGCGGGGCACCCTCCCCTATTCTGTGAGGTTAAGGCATGGGCCAGAAATGTCAGTTGTACCGGTATCATGCTAGAAACTCAACAGGAAATCTCCTTCCCGCCGGTTATTGGAATAGAACTTTCTCTTCCTTCTACCAGTCCTACCTTAAGAATAGATGGCGAGGTTAAATGGAAGAGCGCCGGCAGGAATCCCAACCGGCAATATATGGGAATTAAATTTAAAGACCCCAGCGAGCAATCTCAAAACCTAATTGCCCGCTATGTATACTCAGCTATTAACAGGGATAATCATCCATTGGAAATGTAACCCAATGAGTAAAAGATTAACTCGAACGCATAGATACAAGGAATTTCCTTTTTCCCCCTCCCCTGGTGGGAGGGGATCAAGGGGAGGGGGAACCTCTTGAGTTACCCTTCACCCCCACCTAACCTCCCCCATCAAGGGGG
>QIEW01000422.1 GCA_003230535.1 bacterium | reverse complement strand
GCAGGTCGGAACTTACCCGACAAGGAATTTCGCTACCTTAGGACCGTTATAGTTACGGCCGCCGTTTACTGGGGCTTCGATTCAAAGCTTCAGCCTAAAATAGACCTAACCTCTCCTCTTAACCTTCCAGCACCGGGCAGGCGTCAGTCCCTATACATCGTCTTACGACTTAGCAGAGACCTGTGTTTTTAGTAAACAGTCGCAGCCGCCATTTCACTGCAACCCCTCTCAGCTCCAGGAGTAAATCCTTTCACCTAATAGGGGCACTCCTTCTCCCGAAGTTACGGAGTTAATTTGCCGAGTTCCTTAACGAGGGTTCTCTCAAGCGCCTTAGGATTCTCACCCCACCTACCTGTGTCGGTTTACGGTACGGTCACCTTAATAACTCGCTAGAGGTTTTTCTTGGCAGCATGGGATCAGTCAGTTTATGTCCCGAAGGACTCCTCATCACCTCTCAGGGTTAATGATATCCCGGATTTGCCTGGGATATCCCCCTACAGATTTAAACTTCGTATTCCAACACGAAGATGACCTACCCTCCTACGTTACCCCATCACTCAAACGTTATTACGGTGGTACAGGAATTTTAACCCGTTTCCCATCACCTACGCCTTTCAGCCTCGGCTTAGGGGCCGACTTACCCTGAGCGGATTAGCCTTCCTCAGGAAACCTCAGGTTTACGGCGATTCCGTTTCTCGCGGAATTTATCGTTACTTATGCCGACATGCTCACTTCCACCTCGTCCACCAGTCCTTTCGATCTGGCTTCAGCCTAATGTGGAACGCTCCTCTACCACTAGATTCAGTTTACCTCGCCTATTAAATAAACAAGATAACATGAATCCAATCCGCAGCTTCGGTGATAAGCTTAAGCCCCGTTAAATTTTCGGCGCAAGATCACTTGACCAGTGAGCTGTTACGCTTTCTTTAAAGGATGGCTGCTTCTAAGCCAACCTCCTGGTTGTCTATGCACTCCTACAACCTTTCCCACTTAGCTTATCTTTGGGACCTTAGCTGGCGGTCTGGGCTCTTTCCCTTTCGACTATAGAGCTTATCCCCTACAGTCTGACTCCTACAATACTATTAATGGCATTCGAAGATTGGTTGGGTTTGGTAGCCCTGTAGGGGCCCCTAGTCCATCCAGCGCCCTACCACCATTAATTAATTTGTAAGGCTAGTCCTAAAACTATTTCGAGGAGAACCAGCTATCACCGGGTTTGTTTAGCCTTTCACCCCTACCCACAGCTCATCGAATGACTTTTCAACGTCAACTCGTTCGGGCCTCCATACCGTGTTAACAGTACTTTACCCTGGCCATGGGTAGCTCACCCGGCTTCGGGTCTACTCCACGTAACTAAAACGCCCTATTCAGACTCGCTTTCGCTACGGCTCCACCTCACGGCTTAACCTTGCTACGCAGAAGTAACTCGTCGGCTCATTATGCAAAAGGTACGCAGTCACCCTGAATCTCTGCGAACAGAGATTCATAGGACTCCTACCGCTTGTAGGCATATGATTTCATGTTCTATTTCACTCCCCTCACAGGGGTGCTTTTCACCTTTCCCTCACGGTACTAGTTCACTATCGGTCGTTAGAGAGTATTTAGCCTTATGTCGTGGTCGACACAGATTCACACAGGATTCCTCGTGTCCCGTGCTACTTGGGTATTTGATCCAACGAGAATATATCTTTTCACTTACTGGACTATCACCATCTATGGTTAATCTTTCCAGACTATTCAGCTAAGATATATTTTTTTGACTCGTCGATGAATTCGTATCTCCATCCGATCAAATCCCGCTACCCCGGATGTACAACGCACACGAGCTTTAACGTACATCAGGTTTAGGCTCATCCCGTTTCGTTCGCCACTACTCAGGGAATCGCTATTGCTTTCTTTTCCTCAGGGTACTAAGATGTTTCAATTCCCCTGGTTACCCTCCCGATCCTATTTTATTCAGACCGGAATATTCTGAGATTAATCAGAATTGGTTTTCCAATTCAGGAATCTCCGGCTCAACGCTTGCTAACAGCTCCCCGAAGCTTATCGCAGTTAACCACGCCTTTCATCGTCTTCTAACGCCAAGGTATCCATCATATGCCCTTAGTCGCTTGACCATAAAAATTTTCTCAGTGATTTTCTTTTACCCAAATAATATTTAGTTGTCAAAGAACATTACGAGTCTTTTGCTCGCTATAATAAACCGTAAGTGATATAGTTTTTCATATAATAATTACCTAATGTTTGTTATATGGAAAACTATATCACTTACAATTAACTTATTGGTGGAGGTGAACGGAATCGAACCGATGACCTTCCCGTTGCAAACGGGATGCTCTCCCTGCTGAGCTACACCCCCTTTAGCAAATTTCAAATGAATACTAACAACCCTGCATTTGGCTCTGCTAAATTTGCTATGGTGGGCCTACCTGGATTTGAACCAGAGACCTCACGCTTATCAGGCGTGCGCTCTAACCAACTGAGCTATAGGCCCGAAACCATATAGCTCAAAAAGGGTTATCTTCCCCCCCCCCCTGATTTACGAGCCAATAAAAATAGGTGCATTATAAATTGTGAGAGTATCGACCTCTAGGAGAACTTATATAGAGTCTCAAGAAACAGAGTATAGAGTTTAGACCCTAAACTTATCTTTCTTGTCCCTATCTTTACTCCTTAGAAAGGAGGTGATCCAGCCGCAGGTTCCCCTACGGCTACCTTGTTACGACTTCACCCCAATTACCGATCATACCTTCGGCACCTGCTTTCCCAACAAGTTGAGATTAGCTCAGTGACTTCTGGTACAATAGGCTTTCGTGGTGTGACGGGCGGTGTGTACAAGGCCCGGGAACATATTCACCGTGGCGTGCTGATCCACGATTACTAGCGATTCCAACTTCATGGAGTCGAGTTGCAGACTCCAATCCGAACTGAGGCCTGTTTTTTGAGATTAGCTCGGTCTCGCGACTTTGCAACTCTTTGTACAGACCATTGTAGCACGTGTGTAGCCCTGGACATAAAGGCCATGAGGACTTGACGTCATCCCCACCTTCCTCCGGTTTATCACCGACAGTTCCCTTATAGTTCCCGGCATTACCCGCTGGCAAATAAGGGTAAGGGTTGCGCTCGTTGCGGAACTTAACCCAACATCTCACGACACGAGCTGACGACAGCCATGCAGCACCTGTCTCAATGTTCCGAAGAAAAGATACATTTCTGTACCGGTCATTGAGATGTCAAGTCCAGGTAAGGTTCTTCGCGTTGCGTCGAATTGAACCACATGCTCCACCGCTTGTGCGGGCCCCCGTCAATTCCTTTGAGTTTCAGCCTTGCGACCGTACTCCCCAGGCGGGGCACTTATTGCGTTAGCTGCGGCACAGAAGGGGTCGATACTTCCTACACCTAGTGCCCATCGTTTACGGCTAGGACTACCGGGGTATCTAATCCCGTTTGCTCCCCTAGCTTTCGCGTTTCAGTGTCAGTAACGGACCAGAGAGCCGCCTTCGCCACAGATGTTCTTCCCAATATCTACGCATTTCACCGCTACACTGGGAATTCCACTCTCCTCTCCCGTACTCAAGTAATGCAGTTTCAAACGCACTTCCCCTGTTGAGCAGAGGGCTTTCACGTCTGACTTGCAAAACCACCTACACGCCCTTTACGCCCAATAATTCCGAACAACGCTTGCCCCCTCCGTATTACCGCGGCTGCTGGCACGGAGTTAGCCGGGGCTTCCTCTGATAGTACAGTCAGCTTCAGAGACTATTAATCCCTGAAGTTTCTTCTTATCTGACAGAGTTTTACAACCCAAAGGCCTTCATCACTCACACGGCGTTGCTGCGTCAGGGTTTCCCCCATTGCGCAATATTCCTCACTGCTGCCTCCCGTAGGAGTCTGGACCGTGTCTCAGTTCCAGTGTGGCCAATCACCCTCTCAGGTTGGCTAACTATCGTCGCCTTGGTAGGCCATTACCCTACCAACAAGCTAATAGTCCATGAGTTCATCTCTAAGCGACAACTTACATGTAGAGGTCATCTTTTACCTCTCCCCGCATACGGGGTGTGGTCTTATCCAGTATTAGCTCCACTTTCGCGGAGTTATCCTCAGCTTAGAGGCAGATTGCCCATGTATTACTCACCCGTGCGCCACTTTACTCATTCCCGAAGGAACTTTCTCGTTCGACTTGCATGTGTTAGGCACGCCGCCAGCGTTCGTTCTGAGCCAGGATCAAACTCTCTAGTTTTAAAAAACCTTGTTTAATCCTGATTTGTTCAAGATTTGAAACTTATTTGAAAAAAACTTGAACCCCCACAAATTTATAATGCACTCTATTTAGTTTTCAAAGATCATATTTTTTATAAAAAAAATTAGTATTTTAT
>QIEW01000397.1 GCA_003230535.1 bacterium | reverse complement strand
GGATAACTCTGAAGATGAAAATAAATTTAAAATCGAAAGAAGGATGGAAGGGGATCTGGATTTCGTTCAAATTTATAGTGTGGACGGCGTCCCTGGTAAAGGTAATACCGTAATCTATGCCGATAATTATAGTCTTACTCCTGGCACTACCTATATATACCGGGTAAGGGCTCACAGTATGTTAGGCGGAGATTCGGATTACAGTAACGAAGCCTCGGCGGAGACTACATTAACTGATTTAAAACCGCCTTCCTTACTCTCGGCTGCTCCTATATCTGCAACGACTGTCATCATGAGCTGGACAGACAACTCGGGAGAAGAAGTGCTGGGCGGGGAAGAGGTCGGATTTAAAGTCGAAAGAAGCGAGGACGGGGAGCTATACATTCAAATAGCTACTGTAGGTGGCGCGGAAGGTATAGGTAATGTGCTGACCTACTATGATACCGGGGTTAACCTGGAGACTATTTATTACTATCGGGTGAGAGCCTATAACCTGATAGAACACTCGGGTTATAGTAATACTGAAGTTGTTATGACGCTTCCTAATCCGCCGTCTCAGCTGGAAGCCTGGGGTATTTCCACCACTCAAATCGAGCTTTCCTGGATAGATGAATCGAATATTGAGGAGGGGTTTGAGATATATAGAAGAAAAGGAACCTGTTCTAGTTCCGGCTGGGAGCAAATAGATAGGGTAGGAGCCAATGTTACTTCCTATGTTGATTCAGGGCTTGCTCTGTGGACTACTTACTCTTACAAGGTAAAGGCCTATAACGCCGGGTTCTCCTCTCCTTACTCTAATTGTGATGCTGGTACTACTAAAGGTCCCTGGTAGATAGGAGAAGAGACCTCTGGCGGTTATCTGTAGGCGGGGTTATTTTTTTAAATTCCACCCTGATAAGTGGGTGACGGGGCAAACCCAGAGCCAGTTACACTGCCCATGGTTACCAAGTCGCCCACTTGGTGAAGGAGATCAGATTAAAATTACACTGGAAAATTTCCTCTCTACGGACGCAAAACCGGCAAAAATCTTTCCCTATAACTTGATATATTTTTAACAATTGATATACTTATTAACCAATGACATATGATGTTTGATAAACTTTATGTGCTGTCGGGTTCTTAAACCCGACAGGCTGAAACTTAACTTATTGACCTGTATAGTATTGGCATATGGACATTCAAGAGAAGAGAAAGGATAATCGTTCAGCTGCATTTATTCAAATAACTATTTCCGCTCCCACTTCAATTGATAAAAGAGGAGTTGAGATAGTTGGTTGGATAAAAAATGTTTCTAAGGATGGAATTGGTTTGGAAATTTGTATCTCATCTTCTGATGAAACTATCTTTCTGATGGAATTAACTAAAAACAAGCAGGAAGTTCTTGCCACAATAGCGCTTCCGCATGACTCCTCTTTTAAGGCAAACTGTAGAGTTGTCTGGGGAAAACTTTTATACAATAAAACTTTCTATATCTATAATATGGGACTTCGGATTCTAAAAATAGACCCTTTACTGCATTATAAATGGGATTATTTTGTGGAAACATTTTTGCGATAGTTCGATTATCGCCGCTCTTCCCACAACCTGCCAACAAAATCAGCAAAAAATATTTATCTGTAACTTGATATGTTTTTAATAGTGGATATACTTACTAACTAAAGAGCATATTATATCTCATATCTAATTAACCAGGATTATTCATAAATCCACGGTAAATATTGATGATGTTATTTGAATACAGTTAGTTTCAAAAAAAAAACAAAATGGCTCATACAAATCACCGAAAACTCCCGCTATGGAAGCGACCAACGGGAGCGTGTTTATGATCCCGAATTATTCGGGTTAACTTATTAATTTGTAGAGGATTGGCATATGGATATTCAAGAAAAGAGGAGGGATATTCGTTCTGATATATTTATTCAAACAACCATTTCTGATCCCACTACAATTGGTAACAAGGAAGCTGAGGTAGGTGGTTGGATAAAAAATGTTTCTAAGGAAGGAATTGGTTTGGAAGTTTGTGTTTCATCCTCTGATGAAGTTAAATATCTGTTGGAATTAACTGAAAAGAAGCAAGATGTTCTTGCAACAATAGCGCTTCCGAACGACTACTATCTTAAAACAAACTGTCGGGTTGTCTGGGGAAAACTTTTACACAAGAAAACTTTACATATCTATAGTATGGGACTTCAGGTTCTAAAAACAGACGATCCTTTACAATATTATAAATGGAATTCTTTTGTGGAAACATTTTTGCGGTAGCTTGTTTCTCAACAGCTCCGGGGTTACTTTCCCCCCCATTCATGCGTTAAGCATGAGAGGGTCTGTACGGCCTGGATACCTGCCAGCCGTTTATCAACATACATGGTGTGGAGAAGCGGTTGATCAAAGCCGGTCTGATATTTTTCGGCTACTAAAAGCACCTGGGAGTCATCAGTAGAGAAGCGCTCAGGCGGTTCCTGATCCCTTTATTCATCCCGACTTCTGTATATTCAACGCCCGACTTGGGCGGGTCTTCCACCTCGCCCGAGAAGGCTACAAGAGCCTTGATATCTGTATAACCTTTCTCCTTAATGTAACCTGATCTCGATATAAATGTTGTTGTATTTACAAGCTATTTTAGTTTTCCCTGAGTTTTTTATAAAAAAAGTTGACGTAGCTCCCGTTGTTATAGATAATATTTTGTAAAACCAGATATTATCATATTCAACAAGGATGTACGCAAATGGATTTAGATCGGTTATTTTGTGATGTCGATGATTTTTATAAGTATTTTGTCCCTTGCTGGGAATCCCAATTGTTAGAGTTTACCGACAAAAAGCGTTGCAAATCAAGCAACCTTTGTTTAGAGTGGTCGTTATGACCATAATTATTGCCTTCCAGCAGGTCCGGCTATCGAACATTCACGCCACAGAAGCATTACCAACTTCATGGTTAACCTGGTGGCCGGCCTTATCGCCTATATCTACCAGGATAAAAAGCCAAGCCTGAATATCCCTGCTCAACACCTGGAAATGCTGCCTGTGGTCTTATAATTTTATCTCGAACTCAGGTTAAGTAGCTGTATTCAAATAACACCATCAATGTTTATCGTGTATTTATGAATAATCCGGGTACATAGGTAGTCGGCTTTAATTTGGGCTAACACCTTGAACCTTTTTACTTTTTAATCGCCCTTTTTTATAGGTTAACAATACAGACAAAAACAGCCATTTTTATACTATATATCAACCACTTACGGACTCATCCCGGCATAACAAGATCTTTGTTTACATCTTTTAGGTTGAAACCTGCCATTAAAAAACTTGACAAAATTCATTATTCTGTTATAACATCGGAACAGAAAATTTAATCCTTATTGGACGCGGGGTGGAGCAGTCAGGTAGCTCGTTGGGCTCATAACCCAAAGGTCGGTGGTTCGAATCCACCCCCCGCTACCATCTTCTGTAAATGGGGTTTCCGCATAAAGTTTAATTATGAAGCTAACTATCGGAAAACGTGATCTTCAGGAGCTTTTGCAGCGTTGTCAGAGTATTGTTCCGGCGCGGGGAACAATGTCTATTTTATCTTATGTGCTGCTCTCAGCAGAACCTGAAGGAGTTTATTTAACGGCCACCGATCTGGAGGTGGTCTTGCGGGTTTTTGCGCCGGCCAAGGTGATCCAACCTGGTAAGGCAGCTTTATTGGCTCGGAAAATGTTTGAAATTGTGCGGGAGTTACCCGAGGCGGAGGTTCAGCTTGCGGTTGAGGATAATTCAGTGAAAATCTCCTGTGGGGTGGCGGAGTTTGTTTTGTCTACTCTCCCTGCGGATGATTTCCCACCTCTCCCTTCTTGGAAGGAGGAGGAACTATTCCCCTTGAATAGTAACTTATTGTCTGATATGATTCGCAAAACTATATTTGCTGTTCCGACCACCGAAACCCGACAGACGATGACCGGCGCGCTTCTGGAATTGGCGGGCAGTTCTATTTCTATGGTAGGCACCGACGGGCACCGTCTCGCAATCATGGCTGCCGAGCTTTCGGCCGCGGGCCGCAATGCCTCGGTCATCCTGCCCAAAAAGGTGGTGGCTGAATTAAAGAAGCTGGCGGATGAGGCGGTCGAACCGCTCCAGTGTGGATTTCTGAAGAATATGGCGGTCTTTGTTACTTCTAAAGCAGTGCTTGTCGGGCGATTAATCGAAGGGAATTATCCCAACTACAAGCAAGTCATTCCTTCCAGCACATGCAGATCGGCTATAATTCCCAAGGAGAATTTATACGGCGCCTTACGACGTGTTTCCTTGCTGTCAGATGAACGGAGCCATACCGTAAAACTGGAACTGACAAGCGATAAACTTTTTCTTTATTCACAAGATTCGGAAATCGGGGATGCTCATGATGAGTTGCCCATCACCCTAACTGGTGAAGAGATAAGTGTTGGTTTTAACGCATCTTATGTTCTGGAGGCTTTGGATGCCATCGACGAGGCGGAGGTACGGCTGGAGATGAATGAACCGCTGGGAGCCTGTTTGTTCACGCCCGTAAAAAAATCCTCCCAAGATGAAAACACTGGGGAACAACCAACTGACGAGCAGCCGGACAAGGAGCAGAGGCGTTACGTATGTCTTATTATGCCGCTTAAAGTAAATTGAACCTTCACTATAAGTCGCCTGTTTTGGGAACCATCCTTTTCCCGCGCTGTATCTGGCGGGGGGGGTATATCATAACCAAACAGATAAACAGCCAGCTCTGCATCATCCTTTTTTCTCCAAATAACGTTTTGTTAACAGTGCATTAGGGGAGAAGAGTTACTTAATATAAATATATACCCTAAAGAAAACCCGGATATTTCACAGAGGGGGTAGAAAACATGGTTACGAAAGATATGTCAATAGAAGGGGCCATGCAGGCCCACCCCAAGGCAATTGAGGTATTTAACAAATATCGGATGGGTTGCTTTTGTTGTATGGGAGCCACGGCAGAATCAATCGAAAGTGGAGCCTTGATGCACGGAATTGATCTAGATGCCTTAATGACCGATCTCAATGCTTTGTTCAAGGAAGACAAAAACTAATTTGGGGATGGTATGGGGCGCTGTATTTACTTGGCCGGCAACGATGTTTCAAAAAAAGAAATCCATTGCACTTCTCTTAGGTATTATAACGGGAGTGGGGCTGGGCTGGGCTGGGCTGGGCTGTCGCCGCCACCAAGCTGGAGGGCTAATTACCTTCGGCGATTATACCGAATTGGTTGAAGCTAGAACAAAGCGCCAAGCCATCTACCGAGGAGTTGATACTGTTCTGATGGTCAGCGCTACCTACGTAGATTGGCCGTTAAGACAGTCATATGTGGAAAAATATACTGCTGACCACGTTCTTTCGGCACATGAGAAGCAGAAACTGTTAGTAGAAGAACAGCAGGCTCAGGAAGATGCTTCCGAGTTTGTAATAGCTGCCTATACCGATCTTCGGCAGTGGAAACGCTTAGATGAGCCGGAAAATATCTGGAGTATTTGGTTAATAAATGATGCTGGGGAGAGGGTGGCTCCTATAGAGATAAGTCATCTTACGCCTGTCCCTGTGTATATTGTTGAATACTACCCCTTTTTCTCATCCCATAAAATTGTATACAAGTTAAAATTCCCCAAAACGCTTTCTAGAAAAACAGAAAGAAAAACTATCATCTCTCCCGAAACCAAGAAAATTACTCTGGAGTTTACTTCTGCGTTAGGCCGGCTGTTTCTGTGTTGGCAACTCAAAGATTGATACTTTCGTAAAAAGTCCCGGGAATCGACAAGTCATACTAGTACGCTGTCCATTTTAAATTGATGGGTAGAGAGTTCCAACTCCCCTTGGGGGAGAAGGTTAGGATGAGGGGGCTTTTGATAAATAAAACCTTTCTCACTCTAACTCTCTCCCCCCAGGGGAGAGAGGACTAAAAGACTTTATCAACCCATCAAATAAAAATGGATGCTCTACTAGTATAGCGTTTCAGTAAAAAGCATACGTTTAAAGGTTATTGCGAACGAAGTGAAGCAATCTCATATGCCGCGGGAAAACAAGGGGTTGCTTCGTCGTTTTGTAACTTCTCAAAAAGTTGAGGGAGAGGAGTTGTATTTTATGGAGAAGTGTATATAATGTGTTAGGTAGATATTTTGAATAATCACG
>QIEW01000208.1 GCA_003230535.1 bacterium | reverse complement strand
TATTTATCAAAAGCCCCCTCATCCTAACCTTCTCCCCCAAGGGGAGAAGGAACTCTCTATCCATCAATTTAAAATGGACAGCGTACTAGAACACGATCTGATAATCGCTTGGATTGTCTTATATTTTTAGAAACATGTAATCATCCCAAATCAATATATACCTTATTATTGATGGTCTCGTAAAAAGTCGTTATTACCCATCCTGATTTTAACTATCTGAAAATACTGGATTCCCGTTTGCACGGGAATGACAAGAATGTGTGTTTTCTGACTTTTTGCGAGTTTATCATTATTAGGTTCCCTCTACCGGCAGGATTATGTCTGGAAAATTAAATATCGGTTTGTTTGGATTGGGCACTGTAGGCTGCGGGGTAGTAGAATTGTTGTCCAGCCTAAGCCCAATACGGTTCACTTAAGCCTAGAAACGTTAGAAATAATCATTTAGTGTCATTCCCGCGAAAGCGGGCGAAAGCGGGAATCCATAGGTTTTAACCGGTCTGGATTCCTGGTCAAGCCAGGAATGACAAAGATCATATGTCCTTAAGTGAACTGCATTGAGCCTAAGCCAGGAGTTTGTGCAGTCAGGTCCTCAGACCTGACTGGCGGTTTTAGGAGGTGTCAGATTTCCTGAATCTGACACCACAGAAAAAACATTACGACTCATCCTAAAACGGTATATTGAATATTTCCAAGTCCCTAAGTATTAGGTTCCCTCTAGCGGAAAGATTATGTCTGGAAAATTAAATATCGGTTTGTTTGGATTGGGCACTGTAGGCTGCGGGGTAGTAGAATTGTTGTCCAGCCTAAGCCAGGAGTTGGAGCGAAGATATGGCGTATCCTTGAATCTGAAGCGAATTGTGGTGCGTAATTTGGATAAGCCGCGGGCAATTGAAATAGACCGGTCGTTACTGACCGATGATCCGCGACAGATCCTCGATGATAGGGATATAGACATCGTGGTCGAAGTCATGGGAGGGATAAGTCCGGCCAGGGAGTATATCCTGGAGGCTCTGCGCCGCAAAAAACATGTAATCACCGCCAATAAAGCGGTAATAGCCAAGAAGGGGCCGGAACTTCTCCGGCAATCGATAAAAAGCGACCGGTTTTTGGGGTTTAGAGCGTCGGTTACCGGATTGTTGGATATATTTGAGCGTTTATCCACCTCCATCAGCATCCAGTCATTGGTAGGGGTGCTCAATGGGACGAGCAATTATATCCTGACCGAGATGGAGAAACAGGCCCGGGAGTTGCCTGAGATATTGGCGCAGGCCCAGGCTTTAGGTTATGCCGAGGAGGATCCGTCGCTGGATATCGACGGCTACGACACCGCCGATAAGGTGGCGGTATTGTGTCTGTTGGCATTTGCCTCCCCCGTCCGCCGAGAGCAGATCTACACCGAAGGAATTCGCCAGATCACCCAGCAGGACATCCAGTTTGCCGGCGACCTGGGTTACCGAATTAAGCTCTTGGGAATTGCCCGCCTGCACCGGGAAAAACTGGAGGTGCGGGTACATCCCTGTCTGGTGTCCAAGGACAAAGCTTTGGCCAGATTGGAAGGGGTGGAAAACGGGCTCCAGATCTACGATGAATTACGCGGGCAGGGCGGATTTACGGCTCCCGGCGCCGGCAAATATCCAGCCGCTTATGCGATTATATATGATCTGGTAAACGTGATTACCGGTAAGCCGGTATATTTCCCCGACAAACTCAGCCGCCTCCCCCTCCTGAAGATGAACGAAGTGAAAAGCGAGTATTATCTGCGGGTAGGGGCGCTAAATCAACCAGGGGTGTTGGAGAAGATCGCCGGCGTCTTTCGGCGTTATGATATTAACATTATGTCAGTCTTTCAGCCCAAAGAGAGCCGGGGTGAGCGGGGCGAGATTATACCTTTAGCCGTCATTGTGGATCGGGCGTCCGAAGGCGGCTTCCAGCGGGCGGTATCCCGCCTCCGTCGCCTGGAAGTAATCCACGGACCGGTAAGCATCATCCGGGTGGAAGAAAGCCTCTGGTAACCAGAAACTCGCTGCCTGTTTTTTTCCTTATACTTGCGTAAGGTGAGTATATAAATGAAAAAGGAATAAAAATAACCGATAAAGAATTAGCTGCTGTTAATTTGGTCAGAAACAAATTTTACAGTGAATGGAATTATTCTGTTTTTCCTAACAAATAATATAAAGGTTATTTCGCTCCAACCCCTTAGTATTAATAGTAAGTTCTCCTGGACTTACAAGAGTAATTCCAGCAGATATTACTTAAGCAACCCTCAAAGATAGACTTCCCGTTAGGACAAGTTGCGACAAGCCTGACGCCGCAGTTTTCGCAAAGCCTTTTTCCAAGGTCTTTCGTAGAGTAATTACAGTTGGTACAAATAAGATGATTTTGTGTTTCCCACCTGAGCTGTTTCTGCATTTTCATAAGCGCCATCCGTTAGACGGCAGAAACAATCCCCCCCGTGTGATTAGTATAACAAAAAATTGATGTTTGGAAAAGATAATCTGATTAGCTCCAGCTTTTCCGATAACAATTTCATATCCATTTTTGGTTAACGCCCCAAACAGCCATGGGGACAGGAGTCCAGACACAGATTGCATTGGGTGCATTCTACCGGATTTATACTGTATCCCTGCTGTGAATTTCCATCAATAGCCCCATAGGGACAAGCCGGCTGGCAGCGTCCGCACCCCTTGCAGTCCGGCTTTACCCTGAGCCGTTTTGGGCTGCGCCATGAGAGCCACCCTAAAGCCACTCCCACCCCGCACAGGCAGCGGCAGAAAAATCGGGGCAAAAACAGCGCCCCTCCCAAAGTCAACCCTACCCACAGCCAATCTAAATGTTCCCCAGACCAGGTAAACAGGGTAGAGAAGGGTTCATAATCCCCGATATTGGCATTATTCAATCCCAAAGCGGCAAGTACAATCAGCCACAGTAACAGGTTGCGGCCCAGTCTGGCCCGCTTCTCAGCTGTGGGGGATATTTTGAGCTTAGGTATTTGCAGAGGGAGTTTTTCCAAAAACTCCTGTATGGCTCCGAAAGGACATAAGAACCCGCAATAAACCCGACCCCAGATCAGCGCTCCGATTAATGTAAAGCCGATCAGGATATACCAAAACAGGTTCAAATGGAGGGAGGGCAGCCGGCAGGTAATGATGTTTACCAGGTTTACGACCGAGATGGCGTTAGGATAGCCGAAGCCGATGACTAAAATAGTAGACGCCAGGCAGCCGTAACGTATCAGCATCTGTTTGGTGAACAAGCTCGCCAGCGCCAAGGCAATTACCGCCGCCGCCCATACGAGCGGCCACGGTTTTAGCGCCGCCCAGGGATTTTCCGCCGCCTCCTCTAAGGGCAGTCCCAACCTCTGCTTACCTACTCGCAGCAGGCCCTTTTTCACCCCTTTGGCGATTGCCGTTACGGTTACGGTAGCATGGGTTATCCCATCCAGGTCTTTATCGAGGACAAAAGGATCGGAAGCCTGCTTTCCCTTGAACTGATCTTTAAACCAGGGCTCATGTATGCCGAACACATAAGATGGGGTCTCGTGATGGCTGATAATTTCTATTCCGGTTACCGATCCTTTAGGGGACATCCCCACCAGCGTCTTTATCTGTCCGGCATAGCCTTTTACCTCCCGGGCCACATCGGTGGTAAGAAAAGCCAAGCCGCGCAGTTCCTTGTCCCCTTGCTTACTTACTCCGTAGCCCTCGTAGGCAGGTGGCCGGCCGCTTTTTACAGAAAAAGTTTCCGCTTTGGGCAGGACGGATTTTAAAGATTTTTTTATTTTGCTCTCGTCCTTTGCCGGGGAAAATCGTAAATAAAGATGACTGCCTAATGCAACCATCAAACTTAAGATTATGCCAATCTGCCAAATTCTTTTCAATGTATTTAGTTAGATAGGTAACTGAGATTATTCCTGCCTACTCCAGTTTAACGGACATTAGTTTTTATATCCCTATAACCCACATTAAGGTAATACATAATACATACGATCACAGCGGGAACGCAACAATAAATTTTCTGCATTAACCTTAACGATGTCTCCGTCCGGCAAAGGTCTGTTCCTTGAGGAGCGGTTCAAATCTCCAGGGCATTATAACCGGAATGTCAGAAAGAAGTAAACGGTGATCCAGCTATAAATGTTTGCTATACATTTTACGTATGTCGTGATATAATGTTAAATATAATTTAATATACAGATTACTACTAAACTGGCTGCTTTCATTAGATTATTACATGGAGAGGCGTTAGGGACTTAGAACATTTTAAAGTACCGTTTGTGGTTTTTTTGGTTCATCCGGTTTTGTGCAGTCAGGTCCTCAGACCTGACTGGCGGTTTTAGGAAGGAGGTGTCAGATTTGAAGGAGGTGTCAGATTTGAGAATCTGACACCACAGAATTTAATATACAGATTACTATTAAGCTGGCTGTTTTCATCAGATTATTACACAAAGAGGCGTTAGTCCTCAAATTTACAGCAACCGATGATTTATTAAACCTGTGCCAAGGTGAAAGGAGGTATTTCAGATGAGCAAGAGGGAAGGGAAGTTTTGGGTTGTTTTGTTTGTTAGTATCATGTTGGCGGTCTACGGATGGCCTGCGCAAGCCGCCGAATTCAATGTGCCGGGGGATTATCCCACCATTCAGGACGCGATTGATGCGGCCTCAGACGGAGATACAGTCTTGGTTGATGATGGAACCTATATCGAAAATATCATTTTTCTAAGTAAGTCTGTTACCCTAAAATCTGTGAATTCCGCTGAGAGCACAATTATCGACGGCGGCGGATATGGCAAGGTGGTGAGCTTTTATAATAACGGCGCCAGCGGCCATAGTGTATTAGATGGGTTTACCATTCGGAACGGCTCGGCATACAATGGCGCCGGTATTTATTGCTATAATGCAGCGCCGGCAATTACTAATTGTATTATCAAAAATAATACCGCCGGCAATGACGGCGGTGGAATTTATTGTGCCGGTTCCGCTTCTCCGACGGTCGCCAATTGCAGGATAAGTAACAATATAGCTAACCATAATGGGGGCGGCATTTATGGCGAAGCTTCATCACTGACGATTGAAAATTGTGCTGTTAACAGCAATACGGCTTTATCCTGGGGCGGTGGAATTTGTTCCTATGATTCCTCCTCTGTCATGATTAATAACTGCACTATCAAGGGGAATACGGCTTCCGATTGGGGCGGAGGCGGCATTTACGGCGAAGCTTCCTCGCAGACGATTGAAAATTGTATTATAAGCAGTAATATGGCTGGATATGAGGGAGGCGGGATTTCCAGCCGCAACTCCTTATCATATTCTGTTAACAATTGTAAAATTAGAAATAACAGCGCTTCCCGCTATGGCGGCGGGATTTATTTAAACAATTCCTCGTCGACAATTTCCGGCTGCATTATTACCAATAATCAAGCCGGTTATGATGGGGGCGGGATTTGTTGCTACCGGGGCTCCTCGCCGGAGATTGTCAATTGCGCCGTCTTTAACAATACCGCTCAGGATGATGGCGGCGGGATATCTTGTAGCCGCGACTCCATGCCGACAATTACCAATTGTACGATCATCATGAATACCGCCTACGATGACGGCGGTGGAATTGCTTGCTTTCTTTCCTCCTCTCCGGTGGTGGTCAATAGTATCCTTTGGGGGGATAGAGATGGAGATGATTTCAATGAAATTTATTTAAGTATAAGCAGTTCTATGGACATAACTTTTTCTGATGTCCAAGGGGGTTGGGCAGGAGAAGGTAATATAGACATGGACCCCTTATTTGAAAGCAATGATTATCACTTATCTGTAGGATCGCCATGTATTGATGTATGCGACCCTGAAGGAGCGCCGCCAAATGACATAGACGGGGATATCCGGCCCCAGGGCGACGGGTATGACATGGGATGTGATGAGTATAAGATTTCTGTTAGCGAAGAACCCTCCCTTTCCATCTCTATCAATAAACAGATAGTTGGCATTGGAGAGACCGTGTATGCGAGCCTTGAGACAACGGTCGGAGCCGAAGATAGAACAGTTGATTTGTATGTGCGCGTTATATTACCTGATGGGGAAACCTATTATTACAACCCCTGGGGAAAAACATACAACCCCCGGGAAAGAACGCCTTACAAATGGATTGCAGTTCAGACACCTTTGCTTAGCTCTCGGACAGTGATTGATTGGGGTCCATCGAGAATTTGCAGTCATAATTTTAGGGGAGATGAAACCAGTGGAGAGTATACTCTTGAGGCTTGTTTTACCGAACCGGGGACGTTTAATGTTATCGGTGAGATAAGCCGGGCTTCATTCATCTTCGAACCGTCACTGCCGTCCGTTACCACTCTTTACAGAAGGAGATGACCAATAAGTAACCTGAGTTCGACATAAGATATTTAAGTAACTTATTGAAATAAATTGTCACTATAAGCTAATTTTCCGATTCCCCCCTTTGCCAAAGGGGGGCAGGGGGGATTTTACAAACAATAAGCTTTCGATCTTTCGGCTGGTTCTCAAGCCGAAAGCGCTAAGGGCGCCGGCGCTCTGTTGGGTTTCGGCCTGAGACAGGCCCGAAACATCAGACCCAACCTGCCAGTATCTGGAGGCCGAAGTCTCCCCCCGCATGGGTTACCAGGCAGGAGACTGGAAACGAAGAAGAAAATCAGGCATGTCGTTGAGCCAACAACTGTCTTTCTTTCTTGATTTCCGCATCTACTTTTTGGGAAGTATTAACGGCGTCTCGGTAGAAATAAAAAGCGAAACCGGCACTGATCAAGACAGTCACAATAAAAACAACCAATTCAGTCATATTTGGTTCTCCTTTGAGCTTCTTACAAAAGTCATTTTAAAAAAGTTAGCCGTACTATATGTTGGGGCAGTGGCCCCAACTCTACCCATATGGGGTAGGCCAGGGCCACTGCCCTG
>QIEW01000123.1 GCA_003230535.1 bacterium | reverse complement strand
AGACCCGGCAGAAAATATCCGCGAAAACATAAAGTTTCCCGAAGAAAATTCTACATGAACTATAAACCCGTCGCTTAAGTTAATGACATTGGGTCGTATCCTCCAGCCATAGGCCGGCCTATAGAAATTACCATAGATCTCGGTCCTGGCGCACCTGTTCCGTGATCGTCCAGCCCTTCAATGCCATAGCTGGCGTTAGGTATTTCCCTATATTTCACACCGGCAACAGGATCATAACCGGTCTTACGCCCCTCAGGGTCAATAAGAACCAACTCTCCCGGTGAATTATAAGGATAAAGACAAATTTGCATATATTGCAAATAAGGGTAATAATACTCTGGCCCACCAAACTTGCGAACACTCTGATAAGTGTTGTTGTACTCAGCTACATCAGCTAGAGTAGTATAATTCCCTCCATCAGGGTCACTGATTTCCCATGTGGTTTCGTTCATATCCCGACCAGAGGCTACCACAAAATGTCCAGAGTTTTTAGTATGTATAATTTGAGGTCCCTTATCGCAAACAGCATTCTTTAGGGTAGCATCAATGTTAGGGTCGTCCTCCCTGTGAATGACAGGTGATATAAACTTAACATTGTTGTTTAGTCCCACAAATACATCCCTGAAGTAAGCTTTACCATCATCCAGTGGTTGCCATTGTTCGCCAACTTCAGCAGAGTAGCGAGAAAAATCCTGGACTGTAATTTTTGAGGTGGATTGGTTTGTCAAACCCAAATTTTCAATCACTGAAGGATCATCAGGCAGGGGACCCATATCTATCATACCCCTTCCCTCAGGAAGAAGATCTGCCCCAAAGGAAGAGGTTAAAAGCCAGGGAGTGATAGCCCAAAAGAGTATAAAAGTAATACTAAAGATGTTGAACCATTTCTTACTCATACTTGCCCCCTCCTGATTTTTGTGCAACTGCTTATAAGAATAGTCCTTTCGTTTAGCATATGTATTACAGATTATAATATGCCTCTGTTTTCCATGTTTGTCAACCAATATTTTCAAGATGCCTGGGTAAGTACCGCCCACTCGGGCTAAAGGACAGGCTGCGGGGGTTTGATTTCGGTGGCAGTATTCCAGTGTATCTGGAGGAGGGTCACAGACCCAACGGTAACGACCATGTGGTGGACGCAGCGCTGCTGCCTGCTGGTTCGGGAACAGCTGCGGGAGGGCGGCAGGTGGGATAAACCCACGGTTGATTTTGTAATGCCGCTAATTACTGATCCGGTGTTTGTGTAGAGGAAATTATGCGGCTAAAGTTTCAAAAATTCATCTTCTGTAAGGCCAGCCTGCTTAACCACAATATTGCGCAGAGTGGGACGCGGGATGTCCCGCTGGCCATGGTAGGGTACGACGCAGATCCTTCCGGTAGCATCGTTTCCCATGATTACATGACTGCCGGTGCTTCTGGCAACTGCAAAACCGGCAGCTTTAAGTTTTTGGATGACCTTTTTGGCTTTGGTAGGTCTGAGTTTAGACATTATTTGCTATTGGGCAAGGGCGGGAGAAAGCTGCAACCTGATGAAGGTTCCTTTGCGGGCGGATTCCTTGGGAATGTCCTGGTTCTTTTCCAAAATGTGAATCAGATAAAGTTCCACCGCTTTGGTGATGTTTTTCTCCGCCTCTTTAAAATTATTACCATAATCAGAGAGATGATTAAGGGCGGGTATCTCGGCACACACTTGTCCGGTTTCTTTGTCAAAGGAATAAATTACTTTATATTCGGTAATCATAGTTGGGTTCCTCCTGATTATTTATCAGTATTTTAACCACAACTACAGAAAAATTCAAGCAAAAACTGGGTGACAATATGAAAACAAAGAATAAACATCGAGATGAAGATAATCTCCAGGTATTAAGCGTATCCACTAAGGGACTTGGTACCGTTGCCGCCCTGGATTCCACCGCCTTCAGCAAACTCAACGTCAACGAGGCTATACCGGCGACCTGGGAGGAGCGGGACGGCTGCGCCGCGGCATATATGTGCTGAGGCATAACCATAGGCATAACCGTATCAATAACAGGACAGGTTTTCACCGCTATAGCCCTCACGCAGTGGGAGGCGTGGGATTACTACACCACGGAGCCGATTGTCGCCAATGTAATTAATAGCTGGCGGGCGTTCGTACTGGGTGACGAACTAAAAATCACCTGCGATGATGAAGACGTAAAGTGGGAAGCAATAGAGTTAGCCGAGCGGCTTCAGTTACACAAATTTCTGGCGGATATGCTGATCCAGACCATGGTCACTCGTCAGGGCGGCTCGTCAAGGCGGAGCTAGCCGTAGCCTGGAAGGTTCCGGCTACGCCTATAAACGGTACTCCAAAACCGGCGATGATATCGACCAGGCGCTTTGCCTTAATCCATTGTCTATTAAGGTGAAATATGTGCAGGGTGAGTTGACCGAGGCGAAACAATATCCTGAAGACAGCTTTGGTATGAGTGATGGGATCACCCTGCCAATTGAGCAGCTGCTTCATCTGAAACTGCGAGCGCCGTCCTTTGCCTCCCAAGGTAACTCCATGATATTACCGGCCTTTCAGAGCATAGAGCTATTGCGAGATTACCGTAAGGTACAGCAGGCTATCGCCAAGAGGTGGACACCTCCCCTGCGGCTGATAAAAGTGGGTGGACAGTTTGGGCAGAAACTGATGGTGCCGGATCAGAAGGGTCACGGACCCAAAATGTTGGAGAGCATCCGGGGCACATTCAACAAGCTGGATTTGCGCTCCGGGGTAGTAGTCCCCTTCTATGTGGATGTCTCCACCCATGGGACTGAGAACTAATTATGGTGTCCCCAGAATTGTGTGTTTGCCTTTGATAAACATTTCATATAATACGGCAAAATTAAATGTCTCCCTTAGCCAATTAATGCTTCATGTCAAGGCCTAGACACCCTAACTTTCAGTCATTGCCAACAAGTCACCACTGCCCATGCGAACCAGCTTTAGTGTCTTCCCCCCATTTGTTGTAATTCTGACCTTCCCGGCAAAACCTTCGATCTTCGTTATGTCGCCTCTCCGCAAAGTCATGTTCTTCAGATGCGAATTAACTCGTTTCCCGATAGGAACCGCAGTAGCACGCTTGTATAAACTTCGCGCCTGCGCTTGCATAATAATACCTCCAATAGGACCAAATAGAGCCAGAAGGGGGTTTGGCTTCCCAAGATAGGTGAGATGAATCGCATCATCAGTCACAGACAAGGCTCACCAGTCATACGAGATCCAGCTATGCCACATAGACACAAGGGTTTCCTTGCCTATGGAAGTGTCAGGCAGGTTTCGGTCTTCAGTTATGGCAATCTCCCTTCTTTCTGGTCACATACTTTGATCTGCTTAAAATAACTGTAAGGACTCGGAGTGTTCTTTTTCATTTTTACGAAGGGCGACTAATAAGAGGATAGGGGGATTGTCTCAACATTCAACAAATAGAAATGTTTAGGTCTACAAAGGCAGGGGATAACTGCATTTAAACTGTCAAATACACAAACCTAACCCCATTTCCCCCATTCTTCCAAATGTATTTGATTCATTACAAATTTCTTTTCTCACATAATTGTATGAGGGAATTTAGCGCAACCCCGGCAATACTGAATTTTTTATGCAGAATATGCATGTCATACATATCAAAACGTTTAGGAAGTTGCAATCTTAACGCTGGGAAACTCTGGATTGATGGCACATCAGGATAACTGTCCTTGGCCGTTTTAAGAAGAGAATTAAAAGGCTTGGAAACCTTTTCCTCTAAGAACTGAAATCCTACTTCCATTACAATCAGTGCATCTAGTTCACTTATTCGCCTTGTTTTATTTATGATACGAGTGTGGACTTCTAGAAACGAGCTTCTTAACTGATTCAATGATTTTACAAGTGCTCGGTCTTGTGTAATTCCACAATTCAAGCACATAGTACCTTTCCAATTATGATTACAAAACAACTCTATTGATTTGGCTCCGCAGGTCTTGCATTGTCCACTCTCCAAAATATGGTCAGACATGTTTTTACTAACCATACCACAGCACACACACTTACATCCCTTAAAAGTATGGCTTTCATTTCTAGTTGTTGCACATTTTTTACAGATACAACCATCCCACTCATGCTCCTCGTCACGTACTTTCCCGCATATGCGGCACTTACACCATTCCCAGTCATGCGCTTCATCGCGCGCTTTGCCACATAAACGACACCGACATCCTTCCCATTTATGTCCTTTTCCGCTACGTTTTGCATTACATTTACGACATATACAATGGTGCCAATCATGCGAACAGGAAGTGGCAGGGCTTGAAATATCACTTTCTGTCATAATTTCCTTTCTTTCTTTTTGTCTGCTTGGCTTTTAGCTTTTCATGATACTCATAAGGTAGATTACAATTTAGAAGCTGACAGTATACCTCTATGACGTTCCAGGTTAATTTCAAATAAAGCATTTGCAGCTTCTATAATTTTATTGGCAGTTC
>QIEW01000346.1 GCA_003230535.1 bacterium | reverse complement strand
ATCAGGACGCCCAATTTTGGCGCAACCATTCGCCTTCATAATAATCTGTTTTTGCAGCTTTTTTAAAGCGAGCTTATATTTACCTCTATTTATCAAACGCTGAATTTTAGCCAGTTCTTCCAGCATCCCCCGTTTATGAGTACATTTCTTACCTCGGAATACGTTACAGCTTAACGCAACCAGGGCGTCTTTTATAGGTTTGACGCCTACCTTGTCTTTACCGTCGCAGTCCTGATCTATCCTATCGTTGTAAATCTCTTTTGCCCCGGGATGGATGGCGGGATCATTATCGTTGCAATCATCACCCCCACAGTCACCCATCGAAAGGTAACTATCCCCATCTGCATCACATTCAGAAGAAGCTGCCGCTTCATAGGCTCCTATATCAAACGCCTCTCCCTGGGGCCGGATAATGCCGGCAAAATCATATGCGGGAGCAGCATCCGGAGCGCCTGCATCAATACAGGCAGATTCTTCAGACAGAGTATATCCCTCGCCAAATTTGGGATCAGTATAAATGTTGTTGTTTTCTCCTTGATATACCGCTACCAATGAATGACTAAAATCTAGCTTTAAATTGGGGGTAAAAAGATCCTCTGAATGCCCCCATATGATAGTGTTTCTGAACTCCCCGGTTACCTCCAACGCCGCAATTCCATCCACTGATCCTCCGGAAGTGGTAGTATTGTTAGCGATTGTATTATTGATAAACAATGTTTGGGTGTCAGACTTTCTTGTCTCTGCATAATACATCCCGCCCCCGAAATTAGCTGAGTTCTCCACCACCAAGGTATTCTGCATTCTACCGGAGTAATTAACCATATATACACCGCCGCCGGAACTGGACGGAGCGGAATTCTGCTTGATAAGGACTCTGTCTATGGTGCAATTGCTATCGGCTAAATATAACCCGCCGCCCATTCCCATCGCTGTATTTTTTACGACGTTATTTTGGGAGAACTTTCCACGCGGGAGTCCTTCTTGAGCAATATATACGCCTCCACCGGCGCCGGCGGTATTCTGTTCTATGTGGTTGCCTTGCACCACACCGCTCAAGCGCCCCAGATAGAGGCCGCCGCCCGCTCCGGCTGCTTGATTATTCAATAGCTTATTGTCAACAAGTTTCCCGGAAAAAGCCGAGGCCCAAATCCCGCCCCCATATCGAGCTTGATTGACACTTATCGTATTCTGCCTTATCGTAATATCAGAGGATAAAATATAAATGCCTCCGCCTTGCTTACCCTTCCCGTGCATAATGGTAAATCCTTCAATTATTGCCCCCCGGACACCCGCTACTCTGATCAAAGAACCCTGTTGCCCATTACCGTCGATAATGGTAAGATTATTTTCAATATTGCGATTATCCCCCCCACCTGATGGATAACCGCCTAACAGAGATACATTGTGAACTAAATTTAGGCGCTCATTGTAAGTGCCGGCTCCTACTTTAACCGTGTCTTCATCTTCAGCCGAAACCAAAGCCCCCCCAATAGTGCGTTTAGCGGCAGCCCAAGACAGGCCGTCATTATTGTCATTCCCGCCGGCTCTTACATAATAATCTTTAGCCCAAGCTCCTCCTATTAAAAACAACCCATTCATTAAACATGCTGTAATAAATAAGGATATTACGTTCATCGCTACTCTCCTTATCCTTCACGAAAATTACCCTATTATTATTCTATAATAAGTATACCATAATTATAACTTTGATATGTTAAAGCTTTGGAGCATGTAAGCTAAATGTCCATCACCGTTGCCAGAGATAAACACCCTAGTGTCCTGTCAACTCTAATATGTCGTAAATTCATTGGTTGTTTAATCCCCCTCATCCTAACCTTCTCCCCCTCAGGTGAGGGGGAGTAAAAATCAAACCCGTCAATTTACGGTTGACATGACACTAGTGCAAAACAAACGGAGCAGGAGAGACATTAATGATGTTATTTAAATACAGCTAGTTATAAAATAACGGTCAAAAAACAAAATGGCTCACACAAATCACCGAAAACTCCCGCTATGGAAGCGACCAACGGGAGCGTGTTTATGATCCCGAATTATTCGGGTTATATCATAACTTATTCAACACTAAGCCGCTCAATAATTTTGGATAGAAGAAGGTGGATTTCTGAGGCATTTTTTCACCTGCCACAGCAACCTCCTTTACTTGTTGAACCCGAGTGGGGTTTAAAAAAATTGCCAGTTGATACTTTTGCTCCTGCACCATTCTTATGGCTTGATCAGCATTGGTGGTATAGGCCAGGTTATCTTCGTTCCATTCAACATGGCGGACACGCAACATATTATCTATAAGAAGCGTCTGCAACACTGCTACGTCCAACGCCTTCCAGCTTCGGGAATACTTGTCCCCCATTTGCAGTTCGGCTGCTTCCTTGTCCCTCAAGGTAAGCACATCGTAGCTATTCCCGCCGCAATACACCCCGAAAGAATGACGGGAGGCGTTTTGGGCCATTAGGGAAAACATTCGCCGACGCTGTTCGCCTTCAGAGGAGCTATCTGAAAATTCCAGGGTCTCGAGTTGAAAATACAGCTCCAGTTGGCGCCTAATGCGCTCCCAACTGAAACAAGACAGGCGCCTAATCAAGCGGTGGATTGGCAGAATAGTCAGGTTATCCTCGGGCCGTTCACTCTCATCCATATTGACGAACATCATGGGAATATAATCATATGATTGGGGGCGGGCGGAATTCCCTTCTGCGGCGCGACGCTCCTTTTGATAAGTCAGACCGGTTTCATACCGATGATGACCATCGGCGATAAAGATAGCTTTATCATCCATTTGTTGGCAGACAAAGGCTATTTTCTCTCGCTCACTCAATTGCCACAACCCATGCCAGTCCCCATTATCATCAGTCAGAGAAGCGGCGGGAGATCGTTCGGCGGTTTCTGTTTCCAGCAGTTGGCTGATCGTCCGTTGGGGGTCGGAATAGAAAGCAAACACCTGGGACAGTTGCGCCTGGGTGGCCCTCAGGAGATCCAGCCGGTCCTGCTTAGGTTTGGCCAAAGTAAATTCATGAGGAAGAATTTTCCCGGTGGAAAAATCCTCCAGTTTAGCTAAGGCGATAAAACCTCGACGGCGCCTCTGCTCCCCGGCTGCTAATCTATACCGCTGCTCATAGATATAGAGAGAGGGTTCGGCGTCCCTCATCAAAATTCCCGCCTCCAGCCATGAACCCATCTGCCTGGCCGACCGCAAGTATTTATTTTCCTGGGAACCGTCTTCGGGATATTCCCGGCCGAGGATCAGCCGGACAATATTATATGGATCTCTCTGGTACAGCTCCTCTTGTTGAGCGTGAGAGATCTCATCATAAGGAGGGGCGACTACTGTTTCAAGGCTACTGATTTTTTCCTGGTTATACCGAATTCCACAAAAAGGTATGATGCCGCACATAGTATTTACCGTTTTATTATCCCATCTATGGCTTTAAGTTGCGTCAATAGGGAAACCAACTCATCCAACGGCAAAGAGTTGGGAGCGTCGCACAACGCCCTGTCCGGCTGGGGGTGCACTTCCCAGAAGAGAGCGTCCACCCCTACCGCTACCGCCGCTTTAGAAAGGTACTCCACAAACTCCCGCTCTCCGCCGGATGAATCTCCCTTACCTCCAGGGAGCTGCACCGCGTGGGTGGCGTCAAACACCACCGGATAACCTAAGCCCCTCAAGTAGGGTATGCCCCGAAAATCCACAACTAAGTTATTATAACCAAAGCAGGCGCCGCGCTCACCCAGGAGAATATTTTCCGCCCCGGCGCTGACCGCTTTAAATACCACCTGCTTCATATCCCACGGGCCTAAAAATTGACCTTTTTTAAGGTGTAATACCCGACCTGTCTTGGCGGCCGCTACAATAAGATCGGTCTGTCGGCACAGAAAGGCTGGAATTTGAAGGATATCCACTACTTGGGCGGCAACCTCAGCTTGTTCCGGTTGATGGATGTCAGTAAGCACGGGAAGACCGGTAACGGCCTTGACCTTACCCAGTATCTCTAAGCCTTCCTTTAGGCCAGGCCCCCTGAATGAAGCTACAGAGGTGCGGTTAGCTTTGTCAAAGGAAGCCTTAAAGATAAGCGGGATACCCAATCCCGCAGTAATACTTTTTAACTCTTTGGCAATCTCTATAGTAAGCGCTTTACTCTCAATTACACAGGGGCCGGCAATCAGAACCAGCGGTTTTCCTCCGCCTATGGTCAGAGATCCGATGCGAATGGCTTTAGGGACGGTGAGTTTTTCCAAATCATTATCCTATCAGTTAAACACCTACGCCTGTATTTTTAAAAATACCAAACTTAGCGCGCTTTCAGTGCAAACATTTATCTTGTTGTTCTAATACGTTCCAGTTATACATACGAATATGGTTAAAATTTATGAGCCTCTTGCAAAAGTAAAAGGTATCCATACTATATGTTGGGGCAGTGGCCCCAACGCTACCCATAGGGGTAGGCCAGGGCCACCGCCCTGGCACTTTTGCAAGAGGATCATAAATAACATCAATATTGTTGTGTTGAAGTATTTCTGTTAACTTGATCTGACATTAGTTTTCTTGCGCAGGAACTCTAATTTTTACTGATTGCACTTGTCCGGTATCTGCATTAATTTTTACCTTTTTATATTGCCTGGCTCCTGTTAGCGCTGCCGGGTCAGTGCGCAATTTGAAACTAAGGGTTATATACCAAAAATCTTCTTTATCCGACAGTTCTACTTCTTCTAACCTCAAATCATAAATTTCTTCAAATATGCCGGATAGAAACTCAGACGCGATTTTTACGGCCTCTTTTACCCCGATCATTTTAATTGCTTCCTCTTTCAAGTCATAGCTGCCGCAGATATTGATCTATGGCTACGGCGGCGCGTTTACCAGCCCCCATAGCTGAGATAACGGTAGCCGCGCCGGTGACAATGTCGCCGCCGGCAAAGATACCCCGGCGGTTAGTCTGGCCGGTCTCTTCTTTGGCCACAATATAGCCGCCCTTCCTGGTCTCCAGGTCCCGCGTAGTAGAAGCTACCAGGGGATTGGCTCCCTGGCCGATAGCAACCACTACGGTATCTACCGGGAATTGAAACTCCGAGCCTGCGATGGGGATAGGCCGACGCCGGCCCGACGCGTCCGGTTCTCCCAGCTCCATCCGCTGGCACTCCAGTGAATTTACCCAATTATTACCATTCCCTATAATGCGGACAGGAGCCGTAAGTAACTGGAATTTTATCCCTTCTTCTTCGGCATTTTCTATCTCTTCCTCCCGGGCGGGCATCTCAGCCCTCGAACGCCGATAGACGACATATACTTCCTCGGCTCCCAAGCGCAGGGCCGTCCTGGCGCTATCCATAGTGACATTGCCGGCGCCGATGACCGCCACCCGTTTACCCCTCCTAATCGGAGTGTCGTATTTGGGGAACAGATAAGCTTTCATAAGATTTACTCTGGTCAGGAATTCATTAGCCGAGTAAACGCCGTTAAGGTTCTCACCGGGTATTTGCATGAAATAAGGCAGTCCGGCGCCATTCCCCAAATATACCGCCTGGTAACCTTCCTCCTCTATCAGCTCATCAACTGTAAAGGTTCTGCCTATTACATAGTTAATACTGATTTCCACCCCTAAGCTCTTTACATAATCCACATCCCGGGCAACGATGCTTTTAGGCAGCCGGAACTCAGGAATACCATAAACCAGGACGCCGCCAGCCTTATGCAGCGCCTCAAAAATTGTGACCTGGTGTCCCATTTTAGCCAGGTCCGCAGCAGCCGTGAGGCCGGAAGGACCGGAGCCCACCACCGCCACCTTTTTGCCGGACGACGCCGGTATTTCAGGGGCTTCCAACTCGCCATGCTCCATCTCCCAATCCGCCGCAAATCTTTCCAGCCTTCCAATCGCTACCGGCTGTCCCTTTATCCCCAGAGCGCATACTTTTTCACACTGCTCTTCCTGAGGGCATACCCGCCCGCAAATAGCGGGAAGATTATTAGTCTGCCGGACTATCCGAAGCGCTTCTTCGAAATTCCCCCGCCTTATTGCCAATATAAATCCGGGAATATCAATCTCTACCGGACAACCCGCAATACAACGGGCATTTTTACATAAAAGGCACCGGCTGGCTTCCGCCTGGGCCAATTCCTGGGTATATCCCAGGGCCACCTCATCAAAATTCCCCTTTCGGACATCAGGGTCTTGTTTGGGCATTCCCTGTCGCGGCAACTTAACTGGTGTTGGCTTTGTTTTCTGTTCTGACATAGCTCTTTCACTCTCCCCCTATATTCAGGCTATTCCCCCCCCTAGCCGGTTTCATAGTAATCACTTTTTTAGTTAAATCGACATGCACTGTCTATCTTGGATAATAAGCTTCCTCTCTATGTTTCTTTTGGCCGGGCAATTCTCCAGCTTAATTCCCACAGTTAAATTAGCATAAGCAAGGCAAAGGGTCAAGAATATTTCACTAAATAGCCGCTAC
>QIEW01000210.1 GCA_003230535.1 bacterium | reverse complement strand
TGCCTTATTTTTACAATTTGTTCTATTAATTCGGATTTCATCCGGTAAAATTCCGTAAATCCGATTACCTCCACTTGCCCTACTCCGAAAGTTACTTTGCCCACTTTATATTCCTTGAAATCACCCAGGATAAGCTCCTCGGGACTGCGACCGGATAAACTCGTTCCGGCCTGAAACAGCCGATTGACGTAAGCGGCTAAGTCTAGCTTGGCTATCTGGTTGAGCCTTTCCAACATTTGTTTATCCAACAACGTAGCCGTAGGAGATTTTAGGTTGAGCGTATCTGAAATAATCCCGGACAGTAGTAGTCCTGCTTTCTGATAATCCAGTTTCACTTGTTGATCAAAGTAAAATTTTGCTATCAGGGTACAGGTGCTGCCTACAGGCTGGTTAATAAATAATATCGGTTGCAGGGTTTGGGGATTGGCTAAGCGATGGTGGTCGATGATTTCTACAATTTCGGCCTGATCCGCTCCATCTACCGCCTGGGAAATTTCGTTATGGTCAACCAGGATAAGCTTAGTTTTAGAAAATCGCAGCAGATCCGCCCTGGTAATTATTCCCATCAATCTCTCCTGTTCATCCAAGACTATCATGCCTCGATTGCGGGTATTAAGAATCTTCTGTTGCGCCCTTTCCAGAGGCTCATCAGCAGGAAGATAGCCGTCCTCTTTCTGGGCCACGCGGTAGGCCGGGATACTGAGTCTCACCAAACCTACTGTCGTGGCGGTATCATAAGGAGAGGTCAACAGGCTGACCTCCCTCTCCTCAGCCTTCCGGTAAATTCCAGGGCCAACCGGTAATCCCCCCGTTACTATTAAGGCCCTCACCCCGCTCTGGATAGCAGCCTGTTGAATTTCGGTTCGATCTCCGGTAATCACTATACATTTTTGGGGGTCAATGGTAGATAAAACATTTCCGAAAGAATTCTCCCGCATAGCTCCTACAATAAAAATACCTTCGAAAGTCTCCCTTGGACGCCTGGAGTATAATAATTCACCCCCCAGCACTTGATATAGATGTTTTACGGAAGTAAAAATTTTCCGGAAACTTTGAGGAGCGACTTCTCCATAAAATTCATGTGCTATATCAAAAAGGCTTACGGTGCCATAATAGCGCCTCTGCTCATCCACTATCGGGATCAATCGAATGTTATTCTCTTCCATCAGTTGCAATAACTCATTCAAAACGGTTTCCTTATGTCTGAAAAGCACTTCTTTGGTCATCGCCTGGCCTACTTTGGGGACTACATTCGGCAGAAAAGTGGGCGAGGGAACATTGAAGAAGTTCAGCACAAATTCCGTCTGGGGGTTAATATTTCCGGCCCTTGCGGCAATTACCTGAACCTCTCCTTGACGCTGCTTGAGCCAAGCATACGCCAGCGAGGCGCAGATAGAATCTGTATCGGGATTTTTATGTCCGATTACAAAAATATTTTTACTCACAAATTATTCCTCCCGAATAATTCGGGATCATAAACTGGTCGCTTCCATAGCGGGAGTTTTCGGTGATTTGTATGAGCCATTTTGTTTTTTGGCCGTTATTTTGTAAGTAGCTGTATTCAAATAACAGCATCAATATTTGCCTTGGATTTATGAATAATTCGGATCCTTTACCGTAACTGACGGTTTCGCAGGAAGTCTGAATTATCCCGATAGACAGCAGTGAATTGTAATATAAAAGTAGCCGGCAGTCAAGAGACCGGGGCTTCAGTCAGGTACAAAATAGTTTAGAAATATAATCCTGATATGTTATGATGGATATAGTTTGAATAATTTCCACCGTGAGAAACAATGCCGCAAAAACAACATCGGTCAAGTATGTCCCAAAAGTGGATATTGCAGCCATCTCAGCAGGCTCCGGCACATGAGTTATCCCAGGCTTTACATATCTCGCCCCTGCTGGCGCAGCTTTTAGTTAACCGGCACATTACGACTGTTTCCGAAGCCGGGTCCTTCCTGTTCGCCACCTTGGCGGATCTTCATCCACCAAGTCTCCTAAAGGATTTAGAGAAGGCGGTCACCAGAGTATGGGAAGCTATTCACAAAAAAGAGAAAATCTGTCTTTACGGCGATTATGATGTGGACGGACTCACCGGCGTAGCTTTGCTCTGGCGAGCGCTCACCCCGTTGGGTGCGAACCTGGAGACCTACATCCCGGATCGTCAGGCCGATGGTTATGGAGTTAATACCGCGGCCGTCGAGGAACTGGCGCAATCCGGAGTTAAGCTGATTATCACCATTGACTGCGGGATAACCAACATCTCCGGGTTAAGCTTAGCCCGGCGGCTAGGGGTGGATGTGGTATTGACCGATCATCATCAGCCTTCCTCGGAACTGCCTCCGGCGGTGGCTATCATCAACCCCAAGCAACCCGGATGTAATTATCCATTCAAAGGATTGGCTGGAGTAGGTGTAGCGGCAAAGCTGGCGGAAGGCGTGTTGGCTCGCATCAGGGCAGAGAAAGCGGTCTATGAACATTTGGATTTGGTCTGTTTAGGGACTGTGGCTGATATATCGCCCATGATAGGCGAGAACAGAATTTTCGTGCGCTATGGTTTGAAACAATTGACAAACACATCAAAACAGGGTATAAAAAAACTAAAGAAATCGGCTGGTTTAGTTGACGGAGATGAAGTTCAGGCCTGGGAGGTGGGTTATTGTTTAGCTCCCCGGTTAAATGCCGCCGGACGGATGGGAGATGCCAGGAGGGCGTTAAAACTCCTGATTGATGATAACGAGGATACGGCAAACATGTTAGTCTATGTGCTTAGGCAGGAAAATCAAGAACGAAAAGCCCGGCAAAAAGAAATCCTGGAGGAGGCGCGGGAGCTGTTTCTGGCACAACCGGATTGGGATCAGGCGCCAGCGATTGTTTTGGCGAACTCCTCCTGGGCGGTAGGGATAATAGGTATTGTAGCCTCCAAATTAGTTGAGGAATTTCGGCGGCCGACCGTGCTCATCTCTACATCCGGCGAACCGGCGCGAGGCTCGGGGCGTAGCGTCCCCAAGTTTTTGCTGCCGGAGGCGCTTTGCGCCTGCCGGGAATATTTGGAGCATTTTGGAGGACACAGCGTAGCGGCGGGTTTGAGTATTAGAGCGGAAAATATCAGCGGTTTCCGGCAGCGTTTTTTGGAGTTAGCTAAAAGCAGTTTAACGTCCGAGGACCTCAAAGCTGAGTTGGTATTAGATAGAGAACTGGATATTGAGGATTTGGATTGGGGAATTTTAAGGGAGGTAGCTAAGCTGGCTCCCTTTGGTCTGGGTAATCCTGAGCCATGCTTTTATGCCAGGGGACTTCAAGTGGTCGGTTACCCCAGAGAGGTGGGAACTGATATCCCTGGGAGGGGACATCTGAAGTTAAAAGTGCGCCAACGGCACAAAGTATGGGAGGGAATCGGCTTCGGGATGGGTGGTGTGTTGCCGGCTTTAATGGGAACCAGTAATCCGACAGTAGACGCGGCATTTACTCTTTATAGTAATTCGTGGCAGGAAAAACCCCGGCTTCAGCTAAAGTTAAAAGGGTTATGTGTTAATGGGGAGATTCTCGCATGAGAAAGGTCTGGTGGGGAGCAAGTATTGCGGGTAGTTTAGGATTATTTATGGCGGTTCTGTGTGTGGGCGGATTATATTTGCCGTCTAAGGCTCAGGCCCAGCAGGGACCCCCTGGCGGATTGAGTGGAATGGCCCCGGGGGGGAGTATACCGGCGGCCGGCGCTCCCGAGAAAATCCCGGGCAGTTCAATGGGAGCCGGTACGCAGCAAGGCGGTCCTCCAAAGATAGGGCCTCCCGCGGGTGGGGCGCCGGGGGAAGCCTCCGGAGAAGATATTCCGCTGCCTTTTATTCCATCTGAAACGCAGGCTCCTTCCCAAGGAGCGCAACCGGCAAGACCGGCGGGGTCCATTTTCTCCCAGGATGAAATTTTAAAAGCCTACCAGAATTTTATGAAGATGACCTCTCCCCGCCGCACCAAGACAGGTAACGTCACCCCGTCTACAGAACAAGCCAGATCTAATCCTATTTGGAAATTCCATAGTTGGCTGCAAGCGCAGCTGATGCGGATGGAGGAGACGGGAGAAGGAGCTTCGGGAGGCGAAGGGTTATGTTTCGTTTGCCATAACGGGGAGTTCATTGTTAATTATAATTTCTCCGGAGATCAGAAGGGGATCAAACAAGTCTTTGATTTAACTTTTCGACATCCAGTGCGCAAGGAGGATAAATCCACATTTTTCGACCCGCTGTTCCCTACTGATCCTACTAAATCAGATCCTATCTGGGCCCGGAGCGTCCAATGTATTACCTGTCATAACCCGGGGGTGGTTACCGGCAAGACCAGTGAGGGCGGTTACCCGCTTACGTTGCCCACGGAAGCTGAAATTCCCTTTACGCAGCGGATAATTGACGGTTGGCCTACTTTGGACAACCCCCCCTGGCCTTATGATACGATGCCCAAACCATTGGTATATGGTCAACCATTTGCGGATGATCCCGACCCAAATGTCCAGGGGGATGAGACTCCTGGTATGGATGATACCGAAATTCCTGATTTTACCACCTTCTGCCAGACCTGCCATCGCCAGATAGCCGGCCGGTATGGCATGTCTAATAACTATTCCCGGTTGAAATATGACCCTATTCGGTTTATCAAAGGGGATGGAGGGGGTAATGTCGCCACTCATGGAATGGCCCGCGGCCGGGAAAGTCATACCGATACTTTAGGGCTCAAGGAACCATTCCGGTCTAGCCGATTGGATGAAGAGGGTAATGTGATCGCCAACCTTTATCTTTCCTGCACCGATTGCCATGAACCCCATGGCTCGATAAACCCTTATTTTATTAGAACCAAAGTTAATGGTATTTCAGGGGTAAGAATTACCAAAGAAAAATTCTACGGCCTCTGTAGTAAGTGCCACCATATTGCCAACCCCTGGCCGGGCGGCTATCCTCACGGACTTCCCGGAGATATGGCCGAGCGCAATTGTATAGAATGCCATAACCATGCCGCCGGTGGTGGCCGGTTCTAATAATCCCTCCCGCTAAGGAATGATGAACAAAGCGCCCTCCGTAGCAGGTTTAAATCCCCCCTGCCCCCCATAAGCGCTAAGTTGTTTTAAATTCTTTTTAAGGCGAATAATAATTATATAACTGCAAGTTACGACACCTGTGGTTCTCAGCGGGAGATTTGGCAATATCATTCCAACCAGCAATCATGTCCTCAAGAGCAAGGTGCGGCTCAATCACACGTTTCACCTGGTTATATACAAAACTGAATTCACGCCGGGCACTCTGGGAAAGGTTGTTCTTCCAAGATGTATCCCCAGGGGAAAACAGAAGAGGCCTGACGTATCAGCTTTTCGGTCAAAAGCGCTACAAATAATTTACCATACAACCAAGCTTTAGAACTGTCATCACTATATTTGGGAAGATGGCCAAGTTGTGCAATTGATTGGAAGAGTGAACCCTGTAATGTATTCGCCACAGACTTCCTGTTTTACCGGGTTCCTTAACTGTTGTGGCATCAAAAAGTCTTACTTGCAGATCAGCATTTTTGTTAAGAGCAATTCCTTGTTCTTCAAACAGTGAAATGCACAGACAGTGTCTGCCACTCCTTTGCTTTTCTACAGTCGCCCCAATAGCGCAACAGCTGAGATATCAGCTAATCCCGCCAGTTTAGCCTTGGCAGCGGTTTCCCTCATGGAATAGCCGCAAGCCAAATGAAGCAACAACGTTCTCAAATAGTTTTCCGTATCTTTTCCCTTGCGCAACCCTTTGATTGCATTGGTTGTAACCGCCAATTCCTCCCATTTATCCGGGAAAAATGATAACAATATTGACCAATCTTCATTCATGATTATATATCCTCCATTGAAATGTTTACTTAAACGTAAGTTTGATTTCTGATGATGCGATTACTATTATTTATCAATAGCATGGGTGATTTATAGGCCCAATATGTAGGCATGAATAATTCC
>QIEW01000493.1 GCA_003230535.1 bacterium | reverse complement strand
CATCAAAGGGCATGTTTCCGGCAATCCTGCGCACAACCGCTTCAGAAATATCCCGGATAGTGCGCTCCACGTCGTACACCTTGAACAGATACGGCAAAGGATCCTTTATACGGTATTGAACGATCCAGTCCAGATCCACCACATTTAAATCCCCGGTGAGCATTAATGACTCATTCTCGTAACCCCGTCTCTCGTACTCGGTACGTATTCCGGCAACACGGGTACGGAAGCCGAACTCCTGTTTCTGAACCCGCTTGGTCTTAACCTTGTAAACCTTCTCCATTCCCAAGGGCAATTTGAAGTGGAGTCCCGGAGGGCTGGTTCTCGAATAAAGTCCTAACCTAAGCACCACACCCACCTCCTCGGGTTCCACCGTATAATAAGAGGAGAAAAGGGTAAGCATCGCCAGAAATACAAGGATAACAACCAGGAAACTGCCTTTAAATTGTGGCAATTTATTCTTGATATTTTGGGCCATTTTTTCTATATCGATTACATCTCCATTAGGCGGAGAGCCATCCCACGCCATAAACCGATCACCTCTTTCTTTTTGCCAGGATATTGATATCTAAAAAGATGTTCCTACTTATCCATCTCAGGTCTACGCAAACCAATATATTGACCTTAGAAAATGATTTTAGTAGATCGCCAATCCTCGCGCAAGCTAAATTAATATATTATGTAGATTTGTTTCTACTTAGCGCAACGGAAACCCAAGTTATAAGTTGTTTGCGAAGGCCGATCAGCGTAACGGTTTGACGTGCGGAGCTTATCTGGCTGATCTTCCCAGGAACCTCCACGGATAACCTTGTAGGAGCCGGTTTCCGGCCCCTTAGGATTGTCCTTGGGACTGCTGCCATAATATTCAGGATCATACCAGTCAGCACACCATTCCCATACATTGCCCGCCATGTTATGCCCACCGTAGGGACTTTTGCCTCCTGGGAAGCTGGATACCGGTGCAGTGAACATAAAACCATCCTGTCTGCCGGAGGCGTTCGCCAGCTTCGCCTCAAAACTATTTCCCCAGGGAAAGTTTCGTTTATCTATCCCCCGGGCCGCTTTCTCCCACTCCGCTTCCGTAGGCAGTCGCTTCTCCACCCACCCACAATAGGCAGCGGCATCCTTCCAAGGCACCCCCACTACCGGCAGATCAGGGGAATTTAAGTCATTATCATCCCAAAATGCAGGCCGCTCAGGTAAGTTGCTTCTCTTCTGGGCATCCCAAGACAAAAACCCCCGGCTCCCCATAGCTTCGATAAACTTTTTGTATTCGGCATTGCTTACCTCATACATGTCAATATAATAATCCGCCAGATATATTTTATGGACGGGACGCTCGTCAGTGTCGCCTTCCTCTGATCCCATCGTAAACTCTCCTTCCGGAACATAGAGCATACCCGGAATAATTGCTGTTCCTTTTTTGTTAAGGATAACAGCCAGTTTGCTGGTTTGGCCATTCGTTATCTGTACTTTTGCCGTCCGTTTGGCAAATCCTTTTTTGACCAGCGCAAAAGTGTATTTTCCAGGCACCAACTTCAATGTAAGATCGGTATTTCCTCTGCTTTTGCCCCTCAGAAAGACCTTGGCTCCACCAGGACTGGAACTAATCTTAATAAATCCTGCGTTTTGCACAAGATTTACTTTAATTTCCCGGTATTGCCCCGGTTTAAGTTCTAGTTGACTGCTCCAGGCCGTATAGAACCACTTTGCAAGTTTCACCTTATGCTTGCCGGGGTTGAGAGCAGGTATGATTTTGGGAGTCTTACCAACTTTTTCACCGTCAATGGTGATAGTTGCCCCGGCAGGGTTGGTAATAAATTTAAGGCTGGCCGGCTCGGGAGATGAAGGATTTCCCGAGGCTGGAGGAGTAGGTTTATTAGCCGGGTTTTCCGCTTTGGCTGGGCTGGATGGTGGTGGTGGTGGTGGCGCTGGCGCTGTTGGAGTGGGGGCCAGGACCAATGTCTGTTTTGACGCTATTGGAGGCGTGTTTTCTATTGCTGGCGGCGCTAACGGTTCATCGTTAATGGCCAAACCAAGGAGTTTTGACAGGGAGAGCGAAGAGAAAATCCCCCCCTTGGTTTTTATATCCACAGGCGCGACCTTAGGCGCTTTAACTTCAAACAAATCCCCTTTAGCCGGAGACACGTTCTGCCGCAAAACTTTCCCTTCAGCGCTGTCTTGGCTTAATTGGGTAACCCTCACATCCCCTACTTCCTTTATGCCCGTATAAAGCTTTCTTCTTCCCGCCATCACATCTTTTAACCGAAACAGACTTAAGACATCGCCCTCTCTTAATCCACCATTAGCTCCTAAACTAATCTCTACCGTTTCCCCCCGGACATTGACTACCTGTCCTCTCAACGGGGTATCTTCCAATAATTTGATGGTCAACCGCCGGACATTCTCCTTAAGCTTAGCCAACGGGCAGACGCATTCGACTGACCCCTCCGAGCTTATCCTGGCTTGTTTCACCTCCAGCATTGTAAGTGACAGCCGGATTTTATCTCCTTTTTTACCTATTTCCCCCGCGATAAGTTTGGAGACGCCCAGTTCATCGCCTAACATAGTTAAACAGCGGGGGTTGATACAGTCGAAATAGGCGCTGGTTCCCAGCTTTTTGGCTACCATTTGGGGGAGGAGAAGCTGGAAGCGGTTAGCCGCCTGGAGTTGGTTGATTAGTATTCCTTCCAGCTCTAAGATGGCGTTGCGCTCTACTCCGGGCGCATTAAATCCTAATATGGCCAGGGGTTCTATAGGTGACTGTGCAGCAGCCGCCCGGGTCTCCCTAATAATAGCTTCACCGGGAAGAATGGCTAGAATTATGGCCAGAACTAATGATACCCGCCATATCGCCAACATCCGTCTCCTTTGTTTCATCTCTCCCCTCCTTACAGAATGCCTACTCGGCTGTTATCTCCCACCATAAACCTATAAGCCTTCGGCCTCAGATTAGATCTGTTCAGCTCAACATTTTTCCCTACCAAGCTGTCTACAATCTTACCGCCGATGTCAATAATGGAGCTATTTCCCAATATAATACTATGCTCCAGTTCGCTCCCCTGGATGAGCGCCTGGTGATGAACCGAGGTAAACGGCCCGATAAAAGAGTTGATAATCCTGCTTTTTTCCCCAATAATCGCCGGTCCCCGAACGACACTGTTTATTATCTCAGCTCCGGCCTGGATGACCACCCGGCCTTCTATGCGGGAGCTGCTATCCACAAAACCTTCTATGTTGCCAGTTATTGTGTCCAGGACCACTCTATTAGCTTCCAGCATGTCTTCCAGTCTTCCGGTATCCTTCCACCAGCCGGAAATAATATGAGAGCGCACATTGTAACCGTTATCAATAAGGTATTGAATAGCATCTACAATCTCTAATTCATTGCGCCAGGAAGGTTTTAGGGCGCGGGCAGCCTGGAAAATGTGCTTATCAAACATACACACCCCGACTAAGGCCAGGTTACTTTTAGGATTTTTTGGTTTTTCCTCTAGTTTGACAACCCTGCCGCCGCTCAATTCGGCCACGCCGAATTGCTCCGGATGCGACACCTCGGCCAGCAGAATTTGGCAGTTAGGCTGATATTTTTGAAATTCATCAACAAATTCGGTAATTCCGCCGGTAAGTAAGTTATCCCCTAAGTACATGACAAACGGCTCGTCGCCTAAATATTCCTCCCCTACCAACACCGCATGAGCCAATCCCAACGGTTTCTCCTGCTCAAGATAGGTTGCCCGGGCCCCCCACTTAGAACCGTCCCCTACCGCCGCCATGATCTCCTTCCTGGTTTCTCCCACAATAATGCCCAGATCACGTATGCCAGCTTTTACCAGCGCCTCCAGTCCATAGAATAGAATGGGCTTGTTGGCTATCGGCACTAATTGTTTAGCGCAAGTCGCCGTAATAGGCCGTAACCGAGTTCCCTGTCCTCCGGATAATACTAACCCCTTCATTTTTATTTATTCTCCATATAGCAGTTGTAAGTTTAATTCTTCAATCCTACCGGGAATCTGGTTATTATGTTGTGTGTTAATATCCAAATACTTAATGTTCTCGTGATCAAAGAAATTTAACATGTCTTTCCGGCGTTGTCGAGCCTTCGTATTGTAGTTTCGGATAACATTACTGGTGAGACGGAGTTCTTCGCCTAAGTTCTCCTCCAGATTTTTACAATGCTCCCGAGTAACGGTAATGGGTGTAAGAGGCTGCCTGGAGGGAAACTCTATTTCAAAGGGATCTTCGATGAGGCCCAGGATCAGATAATGCCTGTAATTTATATCCGCCAGATAAGGCTTTATCTCCTCTATACCGTCCTGGAAATCGGACAATATGAATATAGAGCACCTTTTCCGTCTATGGAGGGCTTTGAAAGCCATGTTGGTATAACCGCCAACCTCAGAGTAATTTGGCTGGCCTGATATTCTCTCATATAACCTCAGATAATGATCATCCATGTAATTTAATGCAAAAGGAGGAAATTGCCGGTCCCG
>QIEW01000453.1 GCA_003230535.1 bacterium | reverse complement strand
GCTGTGCCGAATGGTGTCCCTACGCTAAACAATGCCTGGGAGGGGAAGGAATTCCATTTCCTGATAACCAAAACCCGTAAGTTATACCAGCCAACCAGGATTATTCATGAATCCACGGTAAACATTGGTGATGTTATTTAAATACAGTTAGTTATAAAATAACGGTCAAAAAACAAAATTTTCATACAAATCACCGAAAACTTCCGTTATAGAAGCGACCAGCGGGAGCGTGTTTATGATCCCGAATTATTCGGGCCAACAAAAACCATAGCGCAATAACTAAAATAATTGTCGCTAAAAACAAGGAAGGAGGGATTTTATGTTCTGTTATCAGTGTGAACAAACAGCTAAAGGAGTTGCGTGTACCACTATAGGGACTTGTGGGAAAGACCCGGAAGTGGCGGCTTTGCAGGATCTGGTAGTTTATGCATCCAAAGGGCTTTCCATGTATGCCCATAGAGCCCGGAAGCTGGGCGTATGGGATCGGGAGATTGATACTTTCCTCATGGAAGCGCTGTTTTCTCTGGCCACTAATGTTAACTTTGATCCTGAGCGGTTCCAGCAAATACTTGTCAGATTGGCGGAGCTGCGTGATCGGGCCAAAGAACTTTATGAGAATGCGTCCAGGGAAGCAGGCGACACACCTGAAGAGCTTTCCGGACCCGCCGCTTGGATACCCGCCGATGACTTGGCAGGATTAATTCGTCAAGGGGAAGGGGTATCTGTCGAGAGCCGCAAAGCGGTTTTAGGCGATGATTTAACCGCACTCCAGGAACTTCTTACATACGGTCTCAAGGGAACAGCGGCTTATGCCTATCATGCCTGGGTTCTTGGCCAGGAGGATGAGGAGATATGCGCCTTCCTCACTGAAGCTCTGGATTACCTTACCGATGCTAATCCAACCGTGGACAAGCTGCTGGCCATGAACCTAAAATGCGGCGAGATTAACCTTAAGGTGATGGGACTGTTGGATGCAGCTAATACCGGCGCTTATGGAAATCCTGTCCCGACGGCGGTGCGCACTCAGCCGCTCAAAGGGAAGGCGATTGTCATCTCCGGCCACGACCTGAAAGACCTGGAAGAATTGCTCAAGCAGACCGAAGGCAAAGGAATTAATGTTTACACCCACGGGGAGATGCTGCCGGCCCACGGTTATCCCGGGTTAAAAAAGTACAAACACCTGGCGGGCAACTACGGGGGCGCCTGGCAGTATCAGCGCCATGAATTCGATGAATTTCCGGGAGCAATCCTAATGACCACCAACTGTCTCCAGAAGCCGAAACCCACCTACCAGGACAGGATATTTACTTGCGGTGTGGCAGGCTGGCCGGGGGTAACCCATATCAGCAACCGGGATTTTACCCCGGTGATTGAGGCGGCATTGGAGGCTGACGGATTTTCAGGGGACGGTTCGGATGAGACTATCATAGTCGGCTTTGGGCATGCGGCGGTCCTGGGAGTAGCCGACAAAGTTATCGAAGCTGTAAAAAGCGGCGCCATAAAGCACTTCTTTCTGATCGGCGGCTGCGACGGCGCCAAGATGGGCCGCAACTACTACACCGAACTGGCGGAGGCTGTTCCCCAGGATTGTGTTATTATGACGTTGGCCTGCGGTAAGTATCGCTTTAATAAGCTCCAATTTGGCGACATCGGAGGTATTCCGCGGCTGCTTGATATCGGCCAGTGCAACGATGCCTATTCCGCCGTCCAAATTGCCGCGGCATTAGCAAAGGCGTTCGATACCGATGTCAACAGTCTTCCACTGTCCATGATCATTTCCTGGTATGAGCAGAAAGCTGTCGCCATCCTACTCTCTTTGCTGCATCTCGGTATAAAAAACATCCGTCTGGGGCCGAGCCTGCCGGCGTTCGTTACTCCCGCGATATTACAGGTCCTCGTAGAAAAGTTTAATATTATGCCGATCTCAACCGCAGAAGAGGATTTAAAGGCAATGATGGGTTAACTTTTGCATTTGCGGGCCAACCGGTTTGTGCTACTAATTTCAGCCGAGCCCCCATACACAAATCGGTTGGCCAATTCATACTAATACATCGTTTTATAAATAACCAGGTTCATTTGCCTGTTGTTGTTTTGTTCAAATAAAGCAACGGAGTAGGGCGGAACAAGGCAAAGCCGGTTCCGCCTATCCTTTGGCGGTTCCGCTTCGCTTGAACCACCCTACAAGTTGATTGCATCATATAATAAGACTGTTACAGATTATGTCTCGCTGTAGGGGTAATAGACAGATAAACCCAGTTATTTATAAAATGGTGTACTAATCACTTTTATACTTATAGATGTTTCGGCCTGTCTCAGGCCGAAACACCCCTAGAGAGCGCTTTATCTGCTAACACTTTCGGCTTGAGGACAAGCCGATCTGACTCAGGTTATACTGGTTTGCAGACCAGGGGCGGCCTGGGCGGCTAAAACCAGCGGGATTTAATTTTACGGATGAAGGCTTTAGTTCCTATGATGTCTGGCCAGCTATTGCGGGAGAGAGGTTTCAGCTCTACAATCCGGGCGCGTTGCTTTGGTTCATAGAGAGTTTGGAATTCCGGGGGGACAGGTTCGGCAGCCGGATAAATTCTCCAGACCCTTCCCCGGCTTTCCTCGCCGGTCTCAAAACTTATCTCCAGCACCTCGCCAATCCTGACCTCCTCTCCGGTGTCGGCAGGTAAAAAGCCGCGGACAACCAAGCGCTTGGTGTCCGTCAACGCCATCACCTTCTCCCCCACTCTTACCATCTCTCCTTCATACTTATAGAGCTTAGTTACGAGGCCGGCTATCGGCGCCGACAGCGCCCACCGAATCTGAGACGCCTCCAGACGCCGGAGTTCCTCAATAGACTGATCCAACCGCATCCGAAGGACCTCTATCGGCGACCTGGCCCGCTCCAACTGGGGAGCCTGCTTCAGCACATCAAAAAGCAACCCAATGGTCTTTTGCTGGTAAACCAGTTCATTATGGGCCGCTTCCAGGTCAAGTTGTGAGCGGATAATATCCTGCTGAAGCTCTTGTAATTTTAACTTCCTGCCTTGATAGCTCGGGTAACTGATTGCTTCCAACCTCAGAAGTTGTTGTGCTCTGGAGAAACGATCCTCATATTCTCTCTCCAACAACATCAGTCCTTCCAATTCAGTTTTAAGCTCTTTTATTTGTGAGAGGAGGCGTTGCTCCGCCTTCCGTGCCCGGTTAAGATCCAGCTTCAGGTTTGTTTCCTGGCGCTGGATTATTTGGGGCAACCGGATTTGCTCTTGGGCCAGCGCCACCCTTAGACTCTCAATCTCCTGTTCCTGTTCGAAAATCTTCTCTTCCAACTTCCGTTCATCTAAAAATACCAGCGGCTGATCCCGCTCCACCTGCTGCCCTAAGTTTACCGCCAGCTTTTTTACCCGTGCTTCGAGGTGTGCCTGCACAGATACTTCTTCCCCTGTAAGCAAACCTGGTATGCGCACATACCGAAGCCGGCGGTAACCCCATTTTGCCGCGCTCCAACAGGCTATTGCCAAGAGCCCCAGATAAATATAGCGTCCCAGGGAATCCCGTAGTCTACGGCGCGGCCGGATGTTCTGAGTGGAGGGATGTTCCGGGTAATTCGGTCTTGAGCTGAGGCGCATTTTCCTCCCGTAATCTGTATAGGCTGCTGATTGTTTTAGGAAGCTGGTCAGCTATGATTACTGCAAGGCGGTTGTCTCAAGCAGATTGCCATCAGATGGGTTAACTGTCAGGTGGTAACACCTAGACAGCACCTAAAGAACACCTGACAGCGCCTTAAAGCTATGTTTATGAGTTTACAGTAGTTATGGTGTTGTTATGGTGGCGTCAGGAGTTACCTCCTGACGCAAATCTTTCATGTTTGACGGCAACTTAGTCTCAAGCAGATTATTGTACCTTTCATAATCCCATAAGGAAATACCGGCTAAGATATTTTTAGTGTGTTCAGCGATTTTAGCAATCCAGGTCTCTAGCTCGGCCTCCGTACGAAACTCCTGGCAAGACACAGCTAACCACACTTTTCGACCCATCTTCCGCCCTAAAACCAGTTCCATCTCTATTTGAGTGAGCGCCGCTTCCACCGGGGCGAAACTTGGGAGCCGTATCGTCAACTCATCAGCATAATATAAACTATCTGCTAATAACCCCGGTTCAAGGCTATCCAGCCAGCTCGGGAGAACTACGCTAAGAAGAAGCGGTTGCCGCGCCTTCGGTTGTAAACCAGGCTCTTGAAGCATCATTCTCGCTGACCGCATCAGTTTCAATATATTTTTTTGCCAGGGCTGGTTGCGTGTGATTAGCGGAGCCAGTTCTACCCCCTGGAGACTATCGGATCCAAGGACCATCCGCCGCCAGGTTATCATTTCTCTAAGCCCTTTCAGAATCTGGTCAGTATTTCCCGGCAGCCTGACCCACACCCCCAGCCCCTGCGCCTGAAGCAAGGTCGCTCTCTCAGTAAAATTATCTAAATCCCTTGTCATCGGAGTATCTAATATTACTCGTTGAATGCCTTTGATCTGTGAGAGCCA
>QIEW01000250.1 GCA_003230535.1 bacterium | reverse complement strand
TATTTAATCTATTGTTTAAAAAAGGAATTCAACTCGTCACCAAGCTGAAGAAAAATATGCGCAATCGCCTGATGCCGCTCATGGATAAAATTCTGCTGCGGAAACGCTCTATTATCGAAACCGTCAATGATCAATTGAAAAATATCTCTCAGATCGAACATTCCCGCCACAGAAGCATTACCAATTTTATGGTTAACCTGGTAGCCGGCCTCATCGCCTATACCTACCAGGATAAAAAGCCAAGCTTGAATATCTCTGCTCAACACTTGGAAATGCTGCCTGTGATCTTATAATTTTATCCCGAACTCAGGTTAAGTACCATAAGATCTTTTCTTCAGATTCCCGGTCAGCGGCGGTCAACAGATTTATCTCACCCTTGAACTGGATCTCGGTCAGCTTCCCCAAGTTTGCCATCAGCGCTTCTCCCCCTTTGTGAGCTGCTGATACAGCTACTTGCAGAGCTTTTTTAATAGACGATGCTTCCATTAATAACCTCCGTGGCAAGCATAAATATATTCAGGCTACTGGGAAGATCCCATCAGAAGAGCAAGTTTAGCCAGCCCCTGTCTGTGCAGTCCTAAAGCCATCATCCAATTACAAAGAGATGATTATTTCTCTAAGGCAGGTTCTGAGGAGCCAATAAAAAATTCAAGATTGCCTTCTGGATATGGAGCCGGTTTTCCGCCTGGTCAAAAACTACCGATCGCTTATTTTCCAGTACCTCGCCGGCTATTTCCTCGCCCCGATGCGCGGGCAGACAATGCATAACTATCGCATCAGGCGCCGCTTGCGCCAGAAGTTGCGCGCTAATCTGATAGTTTTGGAATGCTTTTTCCCGCGATAAGACCTCTTCCTCTTGCCCCATGCTTGTCCATACATCAGTATAGAGTACCTGAGCGCCCTGAACCGCCCGCCAAGGGTCATGATAGAACTCTATTTCCCCGCCATACTTGGGAGCCTGCGTTCGGGCAAACTTGACAATCTCAGGGTCGGGAAGATAGCCCTCCGGGATAGCCAACCGCAACTTTAATCCTAGGTGACCGGCGGCCATTAACCAGGAGTTGGCAATATTATTTCCATCTCCGATATAGACTATCCTAACGCCTTTAATCTTATGGAACTTTTCCTTGATGGTAAGCAAATCAGCCAGGATTTGACACGGATGCAGTAAATCAGTCAACCCGTTTATGAGCGGTATGTCAGCCGTTCGGGCCAGTTCCACTAAATCCTGATGCGCATAAGTTCGTAAGACAATTCCCTGGACATATCGGGAAAGAACCCGCGCCGTATCGGCTAAGCTCTCTCCTCGACCGAGATGCGTATCAGTATAGTTGAGGTAAAGGCTTTGCCCGCCGAGCTGGTACATTCCCACCTCAAAGGAAATCCGAGTGCGGGTAGACGGTTTACAGAACAGCAGAACCAATGTCTTGCCTTGCAGCGGAGAATGAGTAATTCCTGATCCGGTTTGCTCCTTAAGCTTTTGAGCCAACTCTATTAGCGTCTCAATCTCCTTGGGGCTGAAATCACGGACAGAACATAAGTCCCTTTTCATAAATTATAACTCTTTCATCACTAGTGGAGCGTTTCAATAAAATATAGACAAATAATTGTGTCATTGCGAGGAGTGAAACGACGAAGCCCCTTGTTTTCCCGCGGCATATGAGATTGCTTCACTTCGTTCGCAATGACATTTAAACGTATGCTTTTTACTGAAACGCTATACTAGTATCATACCAGGCGCAAATTGACGGATTCTGTTTCCCCCTTTGACAAAGGGGGATTAAGGGCAATACGGTTCACTTAAGCCAAATTGGCCTGGAAACGTTAGGAATTTTGTGCAGTCAGGTCCTCAGACCTGACTGCGGTTTTAGGAGGTGTCAGATTTGAGAATCTGACACCACAGGAATAATCCTTTAGGGTCATTCCTGCCCCTGCTTTCGCGGGGATAAACTCCAGCAGTAATCCAGAGGTTTTTTACCAGGCTCCGGCTGGCGCCTACGCCCAGACGAGTCGGTCTGGATTCCTGGTCAAGCCAGGAATGACAGACTTTATAAACCCAGTTATTTGCGAAAGGGTGTATTAGTACGTTCACCCAGTTGATCTTGACAAGTCAGAACAGGAAAGATAAATAAGTGAGTTTAAATAATTAACTCATCACTTTTACAGATGTTTCTGTCTGTCTCAGGCCGAAACCCAACAGGGTACCGTTGCCCTTAGCGCTTTCGGCTTGAGACAAGCCGAAAGATCGGATTGGAACACCAGATAGAAATAGCCTGTTAGTATTTTTACCGCTTCATCTTTGTATGACCCAAAAAAGATAGTGGCGCCAGGCGATTTTGCAAACCTGACACCACTACAGACGCCACCGTTATCCTGAATACCTTATGGACTTAGAACATTTTAAAGTACCGTTTGCGGTTTTTTTGGTTCATCCAGTTTTGTGCAGTCAGGTCCTCAGACCTGACTGGTGGTTTTAGGATGTGTCAGATTTTCTGAATCTGACACATCAGAAACTTGGTATGACACCACAGAAAAAACATTCGATTCATCCTAAAACGGTATATTTGGATATTCCCAAGTCCCTTATTACTGTCGATTAGTGACCTTCGTGTTCCCCGTGTTCAGCTTCGGGTTCTCCATGTTCAGCAGATTCTCCATGTTCAGCTTCATGCCCTTCAACGTGCTCCGCCTCCGGTACATGTTCAGCCTCTGCCGGGTGCTCCGGCGCCGCCGCATGTTCGGCGTGCTCCTCTACCGCAGCGGGTTTATGCTCCTCATGCGCTTTATCTCCCCCGCACCCAACTAACGCAAATGCAAACATTAATATAACTCCTAAAAGCCACCCTTTCTTACTCATTCTCATTGTCCTTCCTCCTCGCTATGTTAAAAATTTTAGACTAAACCACTTTTCTTGGCGACCAGCCTAACCTCAAAATTTCCCAAACACTTCCGATAAAGTTTCTATGACCCTTATCACCTCGCCTTCCGTGACCAGTAATGGAGGAAGAAACCGCAAAACGCGATTTCCGGCGCAGCCTGTCAGCGCCCCCAACTCTAAACACTGTTTTACCACTTGCGGAGCTTCTATGTCCAACTCCATTCCTATCATAAGTCCCAAGCCGCGCACATCCGATATAAATGAAAACTTTTTTGCCAGTAACCTGGCTTGCTCAAGAAAGAATTCTCCCGCCTGCCGACAGTTATCAAGGAGACCGTCTTCTAAAATCACGTGCAACGTAGCCTTTGCCGCCGCGCAGGCCAGCGGATTTCCTCCAAAAGTGGATGCGTGTGAACCCGGTCCGAAGACATCCGCTACCTCAGGGGAGGCCAGCATCGCTCCGATGGCCATTCCACCCCCTAATGATTTGGCCGAAGTCAGTATATCAGGTTTTATACCATAATGTTCATAAGCAAACAAGGCGCCTGTCCGCCCCATTCCCGTCTGAATTTCATCTAACACCAGCAGTACTCCGCGCTCATTACACAAGTTGCGCAAGCGCGGGAGATAATCCGGCGGCGGGAAATTCACTCCCCCCTCCCCCTGGATCACCTCTACCATAATGGCGGCGACATCCGGAGTAAAAGCCGCCCTAGCCGCCTCTATATCTCCAAACGGAATATATGTAAAACCAGGCACCAACGGCTCAAATCCTTGGTGGAACCTCTCTTGTCCTGTGGCGCTAAGCGCCCCAAAAGTGCGGCCATGGAAAGAGCCGCTTAGAGTTATAATTTTGTATCTTTGCGCCCCGTACTTCTCTTTAGCATACTTGCGGGCCAGCTTTATAGCCGCTTCAACCGCCTCCGCCCCGCTGTTGCAGAAAAACGCTTTGGATGGGAAAGTATGCTGCACCAGCAATTCCGCCAACTCAATCTGGGGCTCTACATAGTAAAGATTGGAGACATGCAGAAGCGCCTCTGCCTGCCGCTGGATGGCGTCAACCACCGCCGGATGACAATGACCTACGGCGCAGGCGCCTATTCCTCCTATAAAGTCTATATATTCCCGGCCTTGAGCATCCCATAATCTGGTTCCCTTTCCCCGTACAAATACCACTGGAAACTGGCTGTATGTGGGAGCCAGGAACCGCCGGGCCCGCTCTATCATAAGGCTGGTGCTGCTTGGGTTAATTTGTGTTTCCATCCAGAATAATCCGTGTGCCTATTGTTCCCGTAGCTAGGAATTTTTTACAAAACAAGGTGGCCGGCTGGGTGCCCAAACATATATTCACCGATACCACACCCTTCCGAAGCCCGACTAAAGCCGCCCTGACCTTAGGCAGCATTCCTCCTCCAATAACTCCTCTTTCCACCAATTCCTCTACCTGCATACAGGTCAGGGTAGAAAACGCTCTTCCATTATTATCTAATATCCCGGGAACATCGGTAAGGAAAACCAGCAGATCGCTCTTTATGGCCGCCGCTATTTCTCCGGCTGCCATGTCGGCGTTAATATTATAACATCCGCCGTCTTCCCCTATCCCTACCGACGATATTACCGGAATAACACTATCATTAATCAACTTTTTTAGCAAAGCCGCATTAACATCCTTCACCTCTCCTGTCCGTTCTAAATCCGGCTCACATGGTTTCGCCCACAGCAAATTTCCCTTCCGGCCAGCTAACCCCACGGCTACTCCACCAAAAGAACAGATGAGCTTTACTATCTCTTTGTTTATATCATCCAACACATGTTGAACTATTACCATCGTGTCATGATCTGTAACCCTCAGACCGTCCACAAACCGGGCTTTCTTCCCTAACCTTTTCATTTGCCGGCTAATTTGAGGGCCGCCTCCATGAACCACCACCGGATTTGCCCCTATTTGTTGAAGGAATACCACCTTTTTGGCAAAATCCTTCTTCAACTCCGGCATTACTATAGCGCTGCCACCATATTTTACCACTACCTTCTTGCCCTCAAGCGGCTTATGACGGTCTGAAACAAAAACGCTCCTATCTGGCTCCGCTACCGGCATTTGTCTTCTCCCGACACCTTCTCCCCTCACGCTTATCTGTCATACTTCATGAAGCTCGTAAAAAATTTACTTATATTACCATGGACTATACTTGGCGTCAACAATCCCGCATTTCTATATATGCTTTCTGACTTGTTACGAGTTCATCATCATATTTATCTATAGTCTAAGCCTCTTGCAAAAGCGCCAGGTCAGTGGTCCCGGCCTACCCGATAAGTGAATGATTTTGCTCTCCAACTTATCGTTGCTCAGTTTCAGAGGTGTTTTTTAGCTTGGATAGGGGCGCTTATTAATCCGGCAGTTTCTGGGAGACGGTCTTGATTGCCGCAGCGATTTTTTGGCTGAGCCGGGCCAGCGCGCGACCCTGGGCTGATACCAAGGCTTCGTAACCTTGAGCGTCTGTGGGCTCGCTGATGGTGGACTTCCTTATCAGGAGGGCTTTTTTGTCCTGCTCTCCGAAGATGATCCAGCGAGCAATGAGAGAGACACTCCCGCCAAGCTTGCCTTCGAATTGAGTGACATCAACCGCGACCTGAAAATCAATGGGGGGCGACTTTGTCCAGGGGAATACAGCAATGCGGTCAGTAGAGAGCAGAATTGATAGGTTTTCCGCCAGAATGCGGGCAAAGTTGTCCGCCAGAGGCTCCGCCCAGCGGTCGAAATTGGCAAGCCGAAGCTGATTTTGGCTGATGCGGGTTACTATCTGGGGCCGGTCTAAAAACTCCGGCAGCTTGATCGGAGTAATTCCGATGGCGAGGCCGCGACCTGTTGCCAACGGCTGTTCCGCCCCCGAGTTGGAGAGCGAATGCAGAGTATAAAACCTTGAAGGTTCAGTGACGGCACATCCCACCCCAATTATCAGTGAAAATGCCGGCATAAGCGCTTTGTACAGTAAAATACGGCGGTTCATGGCATTTAATCTCCTCTTGCTTCTCCCCCCGGATTATTCATAAATCAGCGGTAAACATTAATGATGTTATTTAGATACAGCTACTTATAGAATAACGGTCAAAAAACAAAGTTTTCATACAAATCGCCGAAAACTCCCGCTATGGAAGCGACCAGCTCCGAGCGTGTTTATGATTCCCTTACCTTGTATCAAAGATTCGGGATGTCTCTCAAGATAATCGGCCATAATACGGAGTGAACGGGCAGTAGCCGACAGTTGTTCAAGCGTATTTGTCAATTCGTAATAAAGCGCTGATTCTTCTGAAATAACACCATCCACCACGGAAAGCGTTTCCTTAGCCTGCTCCAAAGCGTCACCGGCAGATTTTAAAGTGTCCGTGACGCTTGTTGCCACAGGGTCGACCTGTGCGTTGACATTACGCGCCAGCTTTTGCGTGTCATCAAGGGTATCCTTTATGCTCGTTGCCAGCGGTTCAATCTGCCCGTCGACATTACGCACCAACCTCTGGGTATCATCAAGGGTATCCTTCATGCTTGTTGCCAGCGGTTCAATCTGCCCGTCGATATTAAGCGCCAGCTTCTGTGTGTCATCAAAGGCGCCCTTTATGCTCGTTACCAACGGGTCAACCTGTTTTTCAACATTTTTCACCAGCTTTTGAACATCATTCAGGATATTTCTAATGGAGCGCATGGATTCGGCTATCTCAGCAGCTTCAAGCGTCTCTTCCACTGCATCGACTATCCGGGCAATTTCTTCGGCAACTTCTTTTAAGTTTATTTCCTCGAGCGTCTTTGATAACTCTTGCATGGTTGTGGGAATTGTCGGAATCTCTGGAACTTCCCGGTATCCGCCGACCAGTCTTACCGGCTTGTCCGGATAGAAATCAAGCGCCACCATCAGCTGGCCGGTAATAAAGCTCTGCACTTCCAGTTGTGCCTTCAAACCACGTTTAATCAATGCGTTAGCACCTCTTATTAAGGTTGGGTCCTTACCTACTTTTTTTATTTTTTCCGGATCTAATTCCGCATACACCGGAACCTGTGTGGTCATATCACTCGGGTTATATTCCAACACTATGTCGGTTACAGAACCAGCCTCAACACCCTGTATGGTAACGGGCGCTCCAATGTTAAGCCCCTTTATGGAACCCTCAAAAAACATGACAATGGGCGTCCTTTCCTTGAAGAACTTCCCACTACCGAAGACAATAACTCCCACAATAACAAGCGCTACCGCACCTACAACGAAGATACCAATAGAAGTCGACTTTACCTTTTTACTCATGCTTTACCTCTGGTGAGAAATTTCTGTACCCTTGGGTCTTTGGATTCAGCCAGCAATTTATTAGGATCTCCTTCTGCTATCATGGTCTTTGTTTCAGGGTCGAGAAAAACCGAATTATTTCCGATAGCGAAAATGCTCGCAAGTTCGTGCGTCACCACAACTATTGTAGCTCCCAGACTGTCGCGAAGCACTATAATCAGCTCATCCAGCAGTTGAGCGCTAACAGGATCAAGTCCCGCCGACGGTTCGTCGAAAAAAAGTATGTCGGGATCCAGCGCCATCGCCCTGGCCAGACCGGCGCGTTTTTGCATACCACCGCTGATTTCAGATGGATAGTAATCCTCGAAGCCCGCTAAACCTACCAGGGCAAGCTTCAGGGAAACCAGCTCTTTTATATCTCCGGAACTTAAGTCTGTATACTCGCTGAGGGGAAGAGTCACATTCTCCGCCACAGTCATGGAACTCCAAAGGGCGCCGCTCTGAAACAACACCCCAAAGTGTCTCTTTATCCTCCCTTGTTCCTCATAATCTGCATCCCAAAAGTTTAACCCTTCGTATAAAACTTCCCCTTTAGCAGGCTCTTTGAGCCCTACCAGATGCCGCAAAAGCGTACTTTTGCCACAACCGCTGCCCCCCATGATTATAAAAATATCGCCGCGCTTGATCGTGAAGTTAAGATCTTTTTGGATCAAGAAGCTGCCGTAGGCCATGGTAAGATCATTTACAACGACGTGCGGCCCTGATTTTTCCATCTCTTTACCCGTCTGCACGCTAAATACCGAGCACCTCGCATATGATTGTTATGATAGCAGTTGCTAATATAATGCTTACAATTCCCGTCACTACGGCCGATGTAGCGGCAGTCCCGACAGAAGAAGCGCTTCTACCGCATTGCATCCCCCTGAGACAGCCCGCCAAAGCCACCAGGATACCAAAGACGAGACTCATAAAGAGTCCAATCCAGAGATTATTCAGACCAACCGCCGCCACTGTTTGGTTGTAATATTGCATCGTATTCAGACCGAGCATGCCCACACCAACCACAAACCCCCCGAGGATGCCCATTAGATTGGCATAGATACAAAGTAGCGGCATCATTAGCGCTAGGGCGAGTATCCGCGGCAGAACCAGGAATTCCATAGGTGATATTCCCAGGGTTTCCAATGAATCAATTTCCTCATTCACCTGCATTGTTCCAAGCTTAGCTGCGAAAGCGGCGCCGGTGCGTCCAGCCATGACTATTCCCGTCATGATGGCGCCCATCTCACGGACTATGGCTATTCCTACTAAGTCAGCTACATAAATCTGTGCTCCGAACATTCTCAATTGGATAGCGCCAATGAAGGCGAAGATCAGACCTACCAGAAAGCTGATCAGAGATACTATGGAAAGCGCTTGAACGCCTGTTTCCTGGATGATCTGCGCCAGGTCGGATCGTTGGAAGCGCGCTTTTCCTGAAAGCATTTTTATGAAAGCCGAAAAAACCTCTCCAATAAAGGCCAGCATATCAGTCGCCGAACGACCGAACTCTAGCGCGGATTCTCCTGCCCGGGCGAAAAATGGTTCGCGTTTCGATTTCCTACGCGCTCCCTCTCTCTCAGGGACGGCGAAGGCGAGGTTTAAAAGACGACGCGCCCCTTCCGGCAGCCCTTCCCTGTCAATCTTAATATTACTTTGGGCAGACTGGTTAATAACCTTAATCAAGAAAGTCAGCAATCCGCTATCCCAACCCGTGAGCTCATGCGTATCGAATGTGATGCGCTGAACCTGCGGCCCGGAGGCAATCTGCTCCTGCACCTCAGTGGCTGATGGCAGCCCACAGGCAATCCTCCAGCTACCTGTCAGCCGGACAAGCAGCGTGTCATCAGTTGGCCGAGCGAAGCTCAGCTCGCATTGTGCAGACATTGTCTCCATTACAGCGCTCCTTGGCATTCCTTTGGTATTGCACTTCATTTAACTCGCTGCATCTTCAGTGGCTGGCAGGAGCCGGTCAGCGCTTCAGGTTTAGCTAAATAAACCTGCATAACATAGTTCAGACCTCGTAATCCGCCCTGCAAGAAAGAGGACTAACGCCAACAACATCAATGAATTGCAAGAATATTGGACACTCGTGTTTGGACACTCGTGTTTCGGGAGTCCCTCCC
>QIEW01000219.1 GCA_003230535.1 bacterium | reverse complement strand
CGTCCTAAAATCCGGTAAACCATTTAACCCTGCTGTCACTACTTATGCTTAATTTACCTCTTGACATTAAAGACGGTATCTATACGTTCAAGCTAAAGAAAAATATGCGCAACCGCCTGATGCCGCTCATGGATAAAATCCTGGCACGGAAACGCTCTATTATCGAAACCGTCAATGACCAATTGAAAAATATCTCTCAGATCGAGCATTCCCGCCACAGAAGCATTACCAATTTTATGGTTAACCTGGTGCCCGGCCTTATCGCCTATCCCTGCTCAACACCTGGAAATGCTGCCTGTGGTCTTATAATTTTATCTCGAACTCACGTTAAAGTATGTCTCTATAGCTCCTATATCAGGGGACTTTCCCTTAAAAGAAAGCCCCAGGTCTTCGCCAGCATCTATGAGGGGAGATCCCTCTTGCAACCGATAGTCTCCAGTAGCAGCATCGACAAAACCAGGGTCTGCTTTTAGGTTTCCTTGATATTCTTCTTCCTCTTTTTTTCTTCCCTTAGGGGGTGCGGGTAGGAAGCTTAGAGCTTTTGGTCGGAGAGAGGCCGGATCTTCTCTATTGTTCCAGAGGTTATTATGGGAAAGATGTTTGATTTGTACCGATTTGTCTATATCCAACCCTTCCGCCTGATTGTAAGCAAAAACGTTGTTCCGGACATCAATCACGGAATCACCTTCTGCTTTGGCTCCTTTGACCTGATTGGTAAGCACATTATTCCATAACGTCAGAGTTCCATTATCGACCTTTACTCCTATATGCTTATTATGATGGATCAGATTTCTAACCAGCTGGGCCTTGGAGCGGTCTATGCTGATACCCGCTCCACCATGGTCGGAGTTTTGCTTGATAGTGCAGTTTTCCACCCGGATGGAAGAAGCTTTTTGCACTTGGATACCATGATGTTCATTACTACTTATAATAACTCGCTTCAAATTTCCCTGCGAACTTTTGGCTAGGGCAATTCCTATAGCCCCATTACCTGATACACTGCCACCATCGATTTTCAAGGTAGAATCATCCTCTGCCACAATGCCCGGTTTATGGGCTTTTTCCACTTGGCAGTTGTTTAGTGTTAGAGAACTTTCAGACAGGTAAATATTGGCGGTTTCCCCATTCTTGATTGTTGTATCCGATAATATGGCCTGAGATTTATTCAGCAGGACAAGGTTAGGAGCCCAGTCGGCGCCGTTTCCCTCAATTACATTCTTATCCCCTTTCCTTATGGCGGACCCATCCGTAACAGCCACTCCAGGAAGAGTGTTATTGTTGATGGTATTGCCGCTAAAAACTGAGATTTCACTTTTTTTCATCCCCACACCGGTTCCGCCGTGAAAAGAGACCTTGAAGTTAAAGCTGGTAGCTAAAAAATTCTTAACCCGTGTCAGTAGATTGGGAATTCCATTATGATGAATTTGGTTGCCCACGATAACCATCCCTTTGGCCTCCTCTAGTCCGATGCCAGCCATCTGATTTTTATAGATTTTGTTGTTTTCGATAGTAGCCTGACTTTTCCGGCAGCCGATACCTGCTTTTTTGTTTTCATAAACAATGTTATCCTTAACCAAGGCAATTGAGTTATCCACACCAATCCCAGCCCAGTCATTTTTATAGGAACGATTCCCGGAAACAGTAACAAAAGCTCCTTTACGGATACCGATACCAGCGGCCCGGTTTTCGTATACAATATTGTTTTCGATGGTGACCGGATCAGCAGCAGTTCCTACCGCATCAGCGCCAATGCCGGCGCCATGCGCTTCATTACCGGAAAGTCCGTTATTAAAGACAGTGTTGTTCCGAATTATCGGCCGGGTGCGGCGGTTTACCGGCTGGGAACCTTTGCGACTGGCAATACCGGTCCAGCCATTCTCATAAACCAGATTCCCCTCTACCAAGGGATGAGCTCCATGCTGGATTCCTATTCCCGGGGCGGAATGATTATGTTTAGAGATGTTGCCGAAGACTTCGTTGTTGTAGACGGTGGCATAGGAATAATGATTGTTGCCGATTCCAGCGCCAAGATTATGGGCAAATACATTGTTTTCTATCAGGGGGTGGGCATGAAAAGCAATGTTCTCATAAAAGAATTTTTCCTTCGGCGGCAGTGGCGTACCTTCTTTAAACTTAGCATGACTACCTATTCCGGAACTGCCATTATTAATGACGATGTTATTTTTAACTACCGGCGAACTACCCCGACATTGTATGGTGTGAGCATGACCAGGAAGGGTATGGTCTGCCTCCGGCATGTTGGTAATGGTAAAGCCGTCTAGCGCCGTAGCCTGGGTAATACCGGCAGTAAATTCCACCATGGGGCGGGCATCACTAAAAGTGGGATATCCCGAACCGTCGATTATTGTGCTAAGGGCCCGGCGTAAAACTTTCTTTTGGCCTGGTCCATCCACCAACTCATCCCCATCGTTAACAGGATTGCTTTTTAGTATTATTCCTTCCTGCATCACAATTTGTTCATTGTAGCGACCAGGCATAACCAGTACTGTATCCCCGGATTGAGCGGCGTCAATCCCCTTCTGGATGGTGATGTAATCATCCGGTATCTTAATGATCTTCCCCCATACTGGTTTATGAGATATAACTAGAATGAAAACTGATATCCAAAAGAATTTCCATAAAGATTTCATTTATACGCCCAAAGGTACGGTCATCCGGAAAGAAACTTTAATAAACCGAAAAAATGGGATTTCCTATCCTATCAAGAAGACAGATATTATAGCTGTTCGATGTATTTCCTGGCCATGATGGCAGCTGAGGCCGCCTCCCCTACGGCGTTCGCAATCTGACGGACATCCTTGCTCAGCACGTCCCCGGCTGCAAATATTCCCGGGCAGGAAGTCTGAAAGCGCCGGTCGGTAATGATAAATCCATGCTCATCCAGTTTCACCGGGCATGGGGTTCCGGCATCTTCGGGGACAGATACTGTCAGGAATTGAGTGTTAGGCTGAAGACCGACATAAATAAATAGCCCGCTGATGTCCAATACGCTCACCTTTCCCGTCTTCTTATTACGGAGACGCAACCCCGCTACGCTTTCCCCTCCCAATATTTCTTCTACCACCGTATCCCAAATGAAATGGAGCTTGGGTTCGGCAAACGCCATCTCCTGGATGTATTTGTCGGCTCGCAGAGCATCCCGGCGATGTATCAAGGATACGGATTTGGCAAAACGGGCCAGGTAGACCGCCTCTTCCACCGCCGAGTTCCCGCCGCCGGCCACCGCAATCGGCTCATCCCTAAACAGCGGGCCATCACAGGTTGCGCAATAAGATACTCCCCGGCCCCGCAGTCGGCCCTCTCCCGGCACCTTCAAAATGGCCGGTGAGGCGCCGGTAGCTATAATGAGCGCCGAGCAGATCAACTCCTGCTGATTAAGCTGCAATAAGAACTGCTTGTTTTGGGGGATAATTCTTTCTAATTCTGACATCAGAATAGGCGCCCCGAACCTATCCAACTGCTGCTGCATTCGGTTTACCAGTTCAGGCCCCGGGATTGGTTCCGGAAAGCCGGGGTAGTTCTCAACCGAATAAGTTGTCGCTACTTGCCCTCCTACCAGAGCTTTTTCTATCAGGACCGCCTTCAGTCCCGCCCGTGCGGCATATATTCCGGCAGTCATACCGGCCGGCCCGGCCCCCAGGATTACTAGATCATATGTGGACATGGAGTTACCCCTCCTTAAATAAATTATAATACCAGATGCCTATTAGAATGTGCAGACTTAATTTGCGAATTGCCGTTAGAGGCTATCATTAGTAACTTCTCCTCGACTGAGGGTTTTTACGGCATCTATGATCAAAAACAGAGCTACCACCAACAACGCTCCGGCAATAAGCCCCACCGCTGAAAAACCGTATTTAAGCGCCAGAATTCCCAATGCCCACAGCGTCACCGCCAGCATAAAACACATCGGCAGAATAGTGAAAATAGCTTTACGGCCGGTTTTCTTGAGCCAGACCGACACTGTCAGCAGCGCCAGTCCCCCTAGGAGCTGATTAGATGCCCCAAACACAGGCCAAATAGCTTTCCAGGCAGGAATAAGTTTCCCGGTAACCGGGTCAGGCAGGGAAATCATGACAAAGATCACCGGTAGAGCCAAAGAAAGCAGGGTCGCTAAATAGTTAGCCGATGCAACTTGCCATTCAAAAAACTCCTGGAAGATAAATCTCGCCAGTCGGGTGGCTGTATCCAGAGTAGTAAGCATAAAAGTAGAGAGGGCCAGCAGGCCGAAGGAGTAACCTAATTTAAAAGGGATACCGAAGGTCCCCAGGAATTTTCCCATCCCCGACCCGTAGATTACCAGGGGATGCTTGGATAGCAACCCCTCTCCGGGCGGCAGCATAGCTATGGTTATCAAAGCGATTACCGCCACCAGTCCTTCCACCAGCATTCCTCCGTAGCCAATGGGCCTGGCGTGGCTTTCTTTATCCAGTTGTTTTGAGGTAGTACCGGAGGCTACGATGGAGTGGAACCCCGAGCAGGCCCCGCAGGCTATCATAACAAATAAGATTGGGAAGATAGGTCCGGCGGAAGCTTTGAAGGT
>QIEW01000381.1 GCA_003230535.1 bacterium | reverse complement strand
CTCTCTGCCGGAAACGTCTTCGCTAACACCCCTAAACTAATATGATCCGTAACCCTGCTACCATCCGCTAATACCGCACTTGTTCGAGCCACATTTATGATCCTCCACTGTTTTACTGTGATAACAGTAGTATAGCATAAATATTAGCTTAAGTGAACCGTATTGGGGTTAAGGACATTCGAGTACAATCACTGGAAGAGCCCGTAATAGGAATATTAAAAGGAATTTCCGAGATAAATGAATCGCCAGTTGTATACCGTTGGAGAAAGTTTGATTTTGCCATAATATAATACGGAACCTTTTTAAGAAAACGCTCTACTAGTCATTTGTTATGTAAGGTAAGATATACATTGGGGATGATATTCAACCTCAGGAATATTCAGCTACTCCCCAAAACTAAACTCCGTCGCGCTTATATTACCGATAATATTATGTGACCGATAATATTATGTGTTCCTGGCTCGGTGAGGGCGGCTTGCCATTTATAATTACCTTGAGCTTCACTTCCCTTAAAGGTGTAGCTGAAGAATACATCCGGGTCGTAGTTTGTTACCGTCCAATTGCGCATCGCAGGTTTAGGGAAGCTACTCCAGGTGGGATAATATTTGTATGCCCCGTTGGGAAAATGGAGGCGGATGTATAGATCGGCTACCGTGGGCTTTCCAGAAATTACCTCAAGGATTGCCTTCATGTTATCTCCACTTGTATAGGAGGACTTATCGGTAGAGATTGTGAGTGTAGGCAAACATGCCTCCTCATCTATCTGCCCATCACAGTTATTGTCTATCCCATCGCAAACTTCGGTAGCCCCGGGATTTATGGCCGGATCATCGTCATCGCAATCGCCTTCGCAGATGCGGTAGTTATCCTCATCGGCATCGGCCTCATTATCAGGTACAACGCCATCGCAATCATTGTCTTTGCCATCGCATAGCTCCGGGGCCCCAGGGTAAGTATTGCGGTCATCATCGTCACAGTCGCCATTGCAGATACGATAGTCATCCTCGTCGGCATCAGCTTCATCAGGGGGCACTACATCGTCGCAATCATTATCTTTGCCGTCGCATAGCTCATCAGCGCCGGGATATGTTTCTTTATCATCATCAGCGCAGTCGACCTCGCCACAACTATAACCTTCAATTGCATATGTATCTCCGTCTTCATCCGTACACTCCAGATATTCATCAGACCCCATATCATAGCCTGCGCCCTGGGGTCGGGGATCACCATCTACATCATCAGCCGGCGCGGCGGTGGCGGTAGCTCTATCAATACAAGGTGAACCGGCGGACAAGTGGTAGTCGCCGCCCACAAACAGTGGATCGTCATTGATGTTTCCGGTTCCTGGATAGATGCCTGAATTCTGCCGAACATCTGAGTAGGAAATATCTGCAAAACTGTAAAAACTTAGATAGATTTCATTACCTTTTTCCCCGGCTGTATTATTCCATAAAATACTATTGACTACAGTTAAATTTGAATATGAAAAACAAGCAATTCCACCGCCATTGTAATCTGCCGCTTCGTTTCCGCTAATCGTACAATTGACTAGCTGCGGCGAGGATTCCTGACAGAAAATCCCACCGCCTTCATTAGTTGCCAAATTATCGCTAATAGTGCAATTAATTATTTCCGGATTAGAGAACCGGCAATGGATACCGCCGCCATCATCCAGAGCACTATTACTGCTGATTATGCAATTTCTAATCGTTGGCGATGAGAAATCGCACCTAATGCCACCACCGTTAACAGCTTTACCATTGATAATGGTAAATCCCTCCAAAACCGAACTGGCAACCTCACTGTTTTCAAAAATTACCACACTATTGCCAGCGTTACCGTTAATAATGGTATTAGCGGGGCCATTTTCCGAGCGGACAACAATAGGCTTACCCTGGAAATTGATATTCTCCAGATATACTCCATCTTTAACGATTACGTCACAGTCCTCAAAGGCATCATCAATTGCCCCTTGGATAGTGAGGTAATCATCAGGGACATAAATTGGACAATTTATACAATTTCCGTCATTATCTATTACCCCATCACAGTCATTGTCTATACCGTTGCAGCGCTCCGGAGCGCCGGGAAATACGGTGCGATCATTATCGTCACAGTCTATTTCCGTACCGCACCCTTCTTCTGCAAAGTAGCCGTCACTATCCTTATCCGGACAAGGATATTCATATGCTCCCATGTCATAGCCTTCCCCCTTGGGTCGGCTCTCGCCATCTATATCATCGGGGGGGAGATTTGAATAAATCTCTGTGTCGTCTGTACCAACATCAATACAGAGTGATTTTACAGTTAGGTGGTAATCGCCGCCACCTTTAAACTGTGGATCGTCATTGATGTTGCCGGTTCCTGAATAGATACCTGAACTCTGCTGGACATCAGAATAGTTGATGTCGATAGAGCCGGTCAGGTCTGACTCAATTTCAGGAGTAGTATCTCCCCAGAGTATGATATTAACCCCTGAAGGCGAAGAGTTTTTCGCATAATAAATACCACCTCCAAGACTAGCTGAGTTGCCTGTTATGGTGCAATTGGTGATTATGGGATCTGAAACAGAACAATAAATACCACCACCCTCAGAAGATGACGTATTATTACTGATGATGCAATTGGTGATTGTGGGATGGGAATTATCCTGGCAGTATATACCACCTCCCAAGCTAGTAGCCGAGTTGCCGCTGATTATACAACTGGTTATCGTCGGTGAAGATGACTTATCGCAAAAAATCCCGCCGCCATTTGTTGCTTGCCCATTGGTAATGGTAAATCCCGTCAGCGCCGAGCTTGGCGTCTCGCTATTCTCAAAGGTAACTACGCTGCCGTCGGCATTGCCGTCAATGGTGGTGCTGGCGGCGCCATTGACGGACCGGACGGTGATGGCTTTACCTCCAAAGTTGATATCCGAATATATCCCGTCGTCCACTAAGACCTCATCCCCAGTCTTAGCATCATCAATGGCAGATTGTATTGTAGAATACTCCAGCGGTACATTTAATGTCGCTCCATAACTCAACCCATGAATTAGGATTAGCAACCCCAGGGGCAGGGCAAATAAAACTTTGCGTATCATAATCGTTATCTCCTTGAAACATTGTTTATGTTAAAACATCCAACCTAAACCAACGTTTATAGCAAACTCCTCCCCCGCCCTTATTTCTCCATTCAACACCAATTGGTCCGACAACTCATAATCAGTCCCTAAGAATAGGGCGCCGTAATATCTGGAAACAGTTTTAAATGAGATATCTTCATCTCCTTTATATTTATAATCATTATCAGGGGTAATCTCATCGCTATAGGCATAAAGGTAGCTCCATTCGCCGGAATATTCCGTCCGGTACCAAGATACTTTAGCGCCGCCATAAGGAATAAAATTGCCCATCCTGCGGCTAATTACTATGGCGGCATGGGCTTCTTGGGTGGTTATGTCTTCAATTTCGGCTGATTCCCGCTCTTCATATTTCCGGTTGCCTGGTATATCATCTATCTGTGAGTTTTCGTATAAAGTGTCCGAACTATCCACTTTTTGATAGTTGTATTGTAAATCTAAACCTATATCAAATAGATCGCTGTTCAGATACACTAGGTTTACACCTATTCCCCCAAAAAATCCCCACTCTCCTTCTATCTCTCCAATCCCATCCAATTCTGATTTTATTTCCATATTCCGGCTAGTCTTTATTTGGTGGAGGCTGGCGTCAGCATCATCAAATTTAAGCTTGGCCGTACCAGCTTTTATATAGATGCCATATAGGTATACTTTTTCCTTGGCTAAACTATTTTTTGAAAACAGGCCCCTTTTTCTTTCTTTGAACTTCTTTGCATATGATAGTTTTAAATATGCTCTTTCCAGAATTTCTGCACCGTCTAAATCATCTAAAGTAACACTTATATTTTTTTGATCTATAGGATTTTCTGAGATACGCTCAAGGGTTGTATCGACAATCTCTGTTTCTTCATCAAGCTCTATTTTCCGGTAAGAATAATCATGTTTTACTTCCACAAAGAAACCTTCTTTGTAAGGTATATTTCCAACATCAATTGCCCAACAAATAGACGATAAACTTATCGCCACCAAGAAGATTAATACAGGACAGCATTTTCTCATGTTCCCCCCCATTATAAAATATGACATATTTGCTAACCAGATGCAGTGTTATCCGGTTAGCTTCTTGCATAGCCGGAAAAATCAATAATTCCGGCAGGTTTGAAACAGAAGTTCCTTGTTTTTCCTCTCCCCTAGGGGGGAGAGAGGACTAAAAGGTATTTTGCGGCTTATCCAAGTATCTAACCGGACACTACTGATCAATACTACTTAAAATGAAGAGTAATTTCAATGATGACATCTGGTATTCATCTTATGGTGACCTAGTTCGTTCTGTTGTTTCTCCCCAGATTCTTAACTTGAACGTATAGGAATTTCCTTTTTTATGTCCAACAAAACAAGCAGATATAACTCCATGTGCTGTCGGGTCCTCAGACCCGACAGTCTGAACGAGTGGCAGGTTTGAGAACCTGCCACCACCTAACCTAAAAAGTCCGCACCGAAGGTGCGCTAACTCGAACGTATAGGAATTTCTGGTTTAATGGCTATTATTGGAGGTACTTGCAAAAATCTACTTATTACGAAATTGTTACAACGCCTGAAATGTGAGAGTACCAAAGAGGAAAAGAATCCTTGTCATTAGATATTAGTGATAATCTATTGTTATTATTGGAATAATATTCTTATCAGTTGTGGTGTTTCTTCTTTATTATTTAAATGGTATGAATATTGCATCATCTGATTCCATACAAATTTAGGTCAATATCAAAGACTTTGCAAAGATGCCAGGAAAAAATAGATAAAGTACCAATTTCATATGAAAAAAGCAGGGAAATATTTAAGGAAAAATGCAGTAGTGTCCGGTTAGGTTTTTGCATGTAGTAGATAATCCAAAAATAATTTGAAAAATAGCGAAATAAGGTGATTATTCTCTTGACTTTT
>QIEW01000301.1 GCA_003230535.1 bacterium | reverse complement strand
CGTCGATCACCCTGACCACCTGCCCGCAGGATTGGTATTTTCCCTTCGCATGGTAATGGTAGGTGCCGGTCTTGCGGTTCCAATGGCCGCCCTGGGCATCCGTCCGACCGGAATGAGCGCAACCCAAAACTGGCAGCAGAAACAGGAATATAGAAATTAGTATGTTTCGAAACCTGACCATCTATTTCTCTTGGATTGTAATCTTCATTTCTATGATTTCTGTTCTAGCTTCCGGCAACTTTTGGCCTGTTAATATTTGGAATTCACTATTTAATTTATTTATTTCTCTGTCTGTTTCCTTCAATGAATCTTCAAATGGAAACTTCTTAGATGGATGATGAATCAATTCATCCATCTTATTAAAATGTTCTTTACTACCGAACCCATAAAGGCTCTCATAAAAGTCAAGCGTTGACGTTCTTTCTATATGCCTTAGTGCTGGTTCCTGTAATATGCCAGCGGCTAAAGTCTCTCTTAATTGAAACTTTGAACATCTTTTTAATGCTACCTCTACTATTTGAGCATCTTTCTTATATATTTCTTTTTTTTTCAATTCATCCAACCATGCTCTGTATCTACCTATTCTTGATCTATAAACAGCATCTATTACTTCTTTATATTTTGGATAAATGTTACGCCCCCAGGGAGTAGTAATATTATCAGCGGTTAGCTCTTCTAACTCCTTCTTGAATAGACTCCTGGCTGATTTTAGTTCCTTGGCCCCATAACCATCTATTTCAAAAATATAAGTAGTAATAGTTTTAGTATCAGCCCAAACAACATTGACATTTATTGGAAATAGCCCTAGAACTAACAGAAATATTATTAAATTTTTTGTGATATATCTTCTCATTAAATTTATCCTTTCTCTTTCCCCCCCGGATCGAGGGCGGCCAGGAAACCTTTTAGTTTTCCTCGTTCCTCAGGGCTGCCATATTTTAATATCCGCCTCACTTGGCTTAACACCAAACCTATCTCATGCTGGAACCGGTCATCTTCTTTTTTTATATCTTGTTTTAATTCACCGGTCAATAGCCAGGCTTGATTCACATTAAAAACACTTTCAATTACAGCCAATAACGATTTTGGGGCTTTTACCTCTCCGCCCTCAATTTCAGTGATCAGTTCCTGGGGGTGGGAGGTGAAACCTGCCAGTTGTCCCAGCTCCTCCTGGGATAATCCCTCCTCCTCCCGAACCTGACGGATACGTCTGCCGATCTCAGGCCAGGCGGCGCACCCATCAGGGAGGCCTGACATTTTGCCGGCATCCCCCAATAAAATCCAGTCAATAGAGACCTTCCCGTAGGTTGATATTTTTTCAAGTATTTCTAACGGGGGCTTATAGTGACCCTTTTCGTAACGATTATATTGCTGATGCTTGAGACCTAAAATTTTGGCAAATTCTACTTGTGTTAGCGGTTTTCTTAGCTGCTTTAACTGGCGATTATAGCGGGGGGGGAAGCCGCTTGGTTTTGGCGGCAAAGAGCCAGCGCCAGCTCGGCTACTCTGGTCGAGGCCCCTGAAGGCCCCAGTTTTTTCCTGATGGAAATAAAATCCGCCTCAATAACCTTCCGGCGCTGATTATCTTCCAATAAAGACAGCGCTTCCGACGCTATTCTTGAGGGATGAGCCTGTTTCTGGATAAGCTCCGTTACTACCTGTTTTTCCGCCAGGATATTGACCAATGATATATATTGTACATCTACCAGCAATCGCCCCATTAAATAAGTAAACCAATTAAATCGGTAGATTACAACCATAGGGGTACCCAATAGGGCTGCTTCCAGGGTCACCGTTCCTGAGGCACAAATTACCACCGACGCCAGTCTCATGAGATCGTATCTCTGTTCGAAGACAAGTTTTACCGGAACCTCGGATTTACTTATACCGGCTTCCAGACTCCGGCGGTCTACCGAAGGCGCCACCGGCAGTATAAACTGTAATTCCGGTCGAGCAACCCACATCATGCGGGCCGCCTCCAGAAGCAAGTCCAGGTGATACTTTATCTCTGCTCTACGGCTTCCGGGCAACAACCCAATTACCGGCCGATTAGGTTCCAGACCGAACCTGGTCAGCGCTTCATGGGTAGATAAACAGGTCGTTACCTGCTCGGTTAGTGGGTGGCCTACAAATTCCACCGGTATCCCGGCTTCCTGATAAAGTTTTTCCTCAAAGGGCAAAATCACCGCCATCATATCCACATACTCGGCAATTTGTTTTATTCGGCCTTTATGCCAGGCCCAAATTTGGGGACTAACATAATACAACACCTTAATGCCATGGCGATGGGCGGCCTTGGCCACCTTGAGGTTAAATCCAGGATAATCAATGAGAATAACTAAATCCGGAGGGGATACATCTAACTGGTGGGTTATATAACGAAGCGCCTGCCAGATAGCCCGGCCATGGGTTAATACCTCCCAAATCCCGACTACAGCCAGCCGGCTGATATCAAAATAGAGCTCCGCTCCGGACATCTTCATTTGGGGGCCGCCTATTCCCACTATTTCAGCTTCCGGCGTTCTTTTTCGAATGGCGTCAATTACACCCGCCCCATACAAATCACCGGAAAGTTCTCCGGCCACAATCATAATCCTGGGGAAAGCTGAAGATGTGCACATAGATTATAACTATAGCACAAACTAAGTATGGCAAGCAATTTGGGAAGGAACCCTGTCCCATGCTGAGAAAAAATGTTTTTCCAGATTATGAAAATTCCCTCTGTTCGGAAGATGTTTCATATTTCTATTTCCCAGCCCTCCTTTGCGGCATAAGTATTGGGAAATAGCTTTTGGGCTTTCTTCTCCAGCTTGTCGATAAAAGGATCATTATGTTCCGGGTTATAATGAAAAAGGTGCAGTTGCTTAACATGGGCGGCTTTGGCGATTTTTAACCCTTCCAGATAGGTGCTGTGTCCCCAACCCTGTTTGCGTTCATATTCTTCAGGGGTAAACATAGCGTCATAGATTAACAGGTCCGCATCTCTGGCAAATTCCACCAATTTCAAGTCCAGACAGTCCAGATGCTCATAATCAGAGGCGTAAACAACACTCTTATGGCCCGCCTCAACCCGAAAGGAAAGTGATCCGGAAGGATGGTTGAGGGCAAAGCAGCTAACCACCGCTTGGGCGCAGCGCAATTTTTCCCCGTCATGTATCTCAATAAACTTCAAGTTAGAGGTCATCTCCTCCAACCTTACCGGGAAATTAACACAATTCTGCTGATGGGAGAGAGTTTTATTCAATGATGAGTTAGAATTACGGCTTCCGTATAGTAGTAACTGATTACCTTCAATATAAGCCGGAGCAAAAAAAGGGAAACCGTGGATATGATCCCAGTGGGCGTGACTGAAAAAAAGATGAGCACAGCCCCGGCCAGCTCGAAATTCACCCTGCATCAATTCATTACCCAACACTCTTAAGCCCGAACCTCCGTCCAGAACAATCAAAGTAGGGCCGACAGTAATCCTGACGCAAGCTGTATTACCTCCGTATTTCACGGTATCTTTACCAGGCACCGACAGAGAGCCTCGCGTGCCGTAATACTTTATCTTCAAAAAGCTTCCCTCTCTCTAAGCAGTTGTCAAACAATATAAATAACTTGGCAGTGGGCAATACAAAGGGGAAATTACGGAGTATTAATTCTCATAAATTACTTCCAGCATCTCTACCGGCTTCTTTTTTCCCTTTACAGTAATTCTGCCAAAATTTTTAAATATATTCAGTTCCTTAGTCGCCTCATATATATTTCGGCTGATCAAAATCTTTCCCCCGGCGGCTTGAGTTTCTAATCTTTTGGCAATATTAACTACATCTCCAATCACAGTATAATCCATATGTTTTTTAGAGCCGATATTACCGGCAATAACCTCGCCGGAATTAATACCGATCCCGATAGAAAACGGTTTCATATTTTTCTTACGCCAATAGAGATGCAGCCGCTGCATCTCCTGCTGCATCTCTACCGCCGCCTTAATCGCCCTAACCTCATCATCGGGTTGGGTAATAGGGGCGCCGAAGATGGCCATAATCTCATCCCCGACAAATTTATCCACCGTCCCGCCAAATTTGAAAATAATATCCACCATGCTGGTGAAATATTTGTTTAAAAATTTCACCAGCGCTTCCGGCTCCATTTCCTCGCTGAGACCGGAAAACTTACGGATATCAGCAAAAAGAACAGCCACCTTCTTCTGTACCCCGCCGAGCGCCAGCTCCTGGGTATTTTCAGTCAAGTTTTTAACGATATGAGGGGAGAGATAGCGTTCCAGATTTCTCTTTAAGCGATCTTCATTCAGCTTGCGCTCGTGTAGAATGGCATTTTCTATGAAATTAGCCGCATGTGAGGCTACGGCGGAAAGGAGTTTGGCATCCCGGGCAGTAAATATTTCCCCCTCCAGCTTATTGCTAAGACAAATCACCCCCAGCACTTTTCGTTTTGTTTTCAGCGGCACAAATAACATGGAGCGGATACTGCTATCCCCGGGGATAAACCTGGGGTCCTGAGAAACATCATTAGAAATAATATAATTCTTTTCCCGAGCTATAATTCCCGCAATTCCTTGCCCTA
>QIEW01000384.1 GCA_003230535.1 bacterium | reverse complement strand
CCATTTTCAGTTTATAGTTATATTTAGAGTAAGTCAATGCAAAATACGGTAGTGGGGCAGTTTGAAATTTGATGAGATGAAATAGCGGCGGGGATGCCTGAGCGGTTATTATAATATACTGAAAAACAAAGCGGCACTGGAATAACCATCCCAATGCCGCTTGCTTATTTTTTGGGATAATGCTTCTATCCCGCTTATGCTCATATAACGACTATGGAGCCAGTTGAGTTATGACCACATTGTAGTAGCCGACAAAATTAGCAGCAGGTGGTATAACGCTAAAAGATACGCCAAGGCCGGTTTCCACATCCAGGGTGATAGCTCCGGGGCCGTCAAACTGAATATTCTCCGCCTGTCCGCCATAAAAGCCCCCGGAAATGACTATACCTACTTCAGATACCGGGTTGGCAGCAGTCCCCGGCTGATTTACAGCAGGATCATTCAGGCACCAGAAGATATCAACCTGCACATTTACATTATTGGCAAAATTAGTAACCGCGCCGGTACCGAAAAGCCCCGTAGAGCCACTATCATCAGTATCGATTGAATATGTGGTAGTACCGACGACAGCAAACCAGCCGCTCGCATAACTAGCAGCATGTTGGCCATCCACTGTATGGGCATCACCGGCGGTAATATTATCATCAACTTGAGCATCAGTAGCTGAACCAGCTGTTAAGTCGGCAAAGTCGATGGTCTTAATATGATGCACATCAGGAATAGCCGCATGGGTATTTATCTGACTATCTGTATAATTCCGCCAGGCAGTCTGCAAGTCAGTGGCATGTTGGCCATCCAGCAGGTCGGCATTCAGGTCAACATTCTTTAAAGTATTGCTGACAGGTACTTGTCCTGAAGCATTGCCCGAATTCAACCCATCCAGCAGGTCAGCATTCAGGTTGGTATTCACCGCCCCATTGCTGACAGGTACTTGTCCTGAAGCATTACCCGCATGATAGCTATCCACCATATCAGCATTCAGGGTGGTATTCAGCACTCCATTGTTAACAGGGATATTTCCTGCACCACTACCCGAATTCCGCCCATCCAGGAAATCAGCATCCAGCCCGCTACCTGAACCATCAATAAGCTTAGCAGCGGGGACCGAATTGTCGAGCAGCTTGCTACCATTAATATCGGCATTAGCATTAATGTCTTCGTCAAGAATAGTGCCATCCATGATCTTATCGGTGGTGACAGCATCAGCGCCTATATCTTGGTTCTTAACCTCACCGTCGGCAATGTGTTCTGATTTGATTGATTTGATTGAATTAGGGTATGGCTCGGCGAAAGCTTTCGTCACCATGCCCAAGCCGGCTGTCAGAAAAGCAAAACTTATTAACGAAATTCCTAGCCTTTTTCTTAACATCAATACAACCTCCTCTCCTACCTCTTTAATAATGGGAAAGCGTAGTGGGCAAGGCTAAAACCCCCCCGCCCACTACTTGTGCCTTCAAATTAACCTGTTGAGCGTCTTTAGAAAGTATAGATCAACTTGTGACTCAGGAACCAAATATCTTCTACGTTTGAACCACTCTTAGTATCACTTATAACGCTATCTTCATCATCATCTATGAACATATAACCGGCCTGGATCTGGTAGGCAAGCTGATCGTAAATCTTATACTCTACATCCAGGTCAACTTCGGTGCCGATGTAACCAGGAAGAACCATATCGTTCAGATCATCCCTCCCCAGTTCATCTTCTACCGGCTGCTCATCTTCTATCCAGTAACCCTGGACAGAAACACCTGTCAGCAGGTTATCCAACACCTGACACTCGGCATAGAGCTTAGCGCTGATTAATCCACCACCAATCCCTAATGGATCCAGGGTGTTACCAGTTATATCCAGCAGGAAGAGGTTATCCCAATCCACTATCGCAGCGTCCTCGGGATCGGTGGGAGAAATTTGGGTAAAAGTGTCGCCTGAGCTGGTGGCTGAAGCCCACAGTCCGGCGATACCGATATTGCATTTATCCAACTTAGCGCCTATATCCAAATAACCCAGGTAACCTTCTTCAGTTTTATTATCAGGAATACCTGAACCATACATGTTTTGATAGGAGGCGTCAATTTCCAGGGCTATTGTTATCGGATCAAGCGCCAAATCGGCGGTCACACCAGCCCAGTAGCCGTCACCTTCAACATTTTCCTGCCCAGAAAAATTCTCAAGATCAGCAGAATGCGACCAATTACCAAATATTCCTACGGAGCCTATGTCTGCCAATGGAGCGCTTATAACCAAGCCGTAGTGGTCCACATCATCGTTGGTATAGGTCTGTCCCTCATATTCCTTAATGGTAAATGCTGTGACGGTTGCCGGACCAAAGTTAATGTCCACCAGGAGGGCCGCCGCATCATCATCCAGGATAAATCCATGGCCTAAAGTTATGCGCTGGATACCTACTTTAGCCCGTATTGGGGTGGAGGGTACCGCAAAGTCGATGTAAAGGTTTTTGGTCTCTACTGCTACCTGATCGGTACCAAAAGTCTCGCGGCGCCCATTATAGTTTCTGTTATTCCCGGAATTGGTTTCCCTCCCCTTTCCATTTTTATCGACTGAACTCTCATTATTCCTGTTACCCCAGATGATATCTCCTATTTCCAACCAATAAACCGCCTTTAGGTTGTCATTGGCGATAAAATCCATTTTCAACCGCAGACGACTGTCCCAGAGGCTTTCGGTATCGTTACTGCCGCCACCGACGCGATCGCCATCATCAGAAAAATCATTTATAGTCTCATCAAATACTTCGCCTCTGGTCCTTAATTCACCACTGAATTTGGTTTCGAACGCCCCAGCTACGCCCACACTTGCCAGAACAAGCATGAACGCCAAGGCTATTCCCAAAATCTTCCTCATATCCTACCTCCCTTCCAAATATAAATATAAACAAACACGGGACTGCCTTCTATCTTTTTACTTCTTTTTCGTCCCTGCTCACCTCCTTCCAAAAAAACTTACAATATTTGTTATTTTCAAATTAGAATCAACATAACCCATATTAAAACAGCATAAGCCAACACACCAACACCGCCTCTTTTATTCAGAATACTATAGCTCCGATAGCCCCGGGCGGCGGTTTTAAAAGATACTTTTCCACTACTTAGTAGAATTTGAACTGTCCCCCTGCCTCCTTAAGATAAAGGTAAATATCTATGGGGTCGTATTATATTCCCCTGAATAATTGTTTGTCAAGTATTTTTGTGAGATTTTTGCGTCCATGATTTTGGACTGAGAGTTTATTATAAAATAACCGAGCCCCAATAGCTATTTTATGCTGTCGCCGCTATTTTATAACAGTTCCTAACCAATTTGCAAATGATATTTAATTTGATTTAATTATAACATGAAGCAGTGAGAAAAAAATGTTCTTTATCATCCTTTTCCATAACGAAAATATGCGGAGAAAAAAATATACTAACTTTTATAAAGTCGTAAAAAGTCAAAGAATGTCGTTTGTTGTCATTGCGAGCGAAACGAAGCAATCTCTAACTAGTTGAATATGCGCTAGATTGCTTCGTCGCAAAGCTCCTCGCAATGACAGCCCCAGACTTTTTGCGAGGCCATCAACTTTTATTTATTGACTTTTTTCTTTATTTCGGATTATATGTATACATAACATAGCGTTAGTTTGCGATTTTAGTTTTGCTGAAACTTTACTTATTAAAGGAGGAGAATTTATGAAGCTGCAAGCCGGATGGAAATTAGCGCCCTGTGTTTTAGCAATCATAATAGCTGGTTGTATGACTGCCAGTCAGATCAAGGAGATGGCGATACGCGACATCTCAGGCAAAGTCACCGACGATCAGAACCGCCCTCTGTCCGGGGCAATAGTTACTACCGAACCGTCTACCTCTTCTGTGTCCACGGACGAGCTGGGTAACTATCGGATCGGCGGACTTCCCGGGGGAACCTATACTATACGGGCAACGCTGATGGGTTATGTCGGCTATCCGGTAAGGATAGAGGTCAGAGGATTTGAACCGACAAGGGCCGACCTGAAACTTATCCCGGAGAGTTTGGCGCCGGCATTACCGGCGTATACAGCGCCGGAGGCTCCTAAAAGTACCAATGAAAGTTCGGTAACGCCTTCAGATAATAAAACTGCATCGGAAGAGAAAGAAGGGAAGAAATGGTGGGAGAAAAATTAGGAGCGCCTTTGTACCCTGATTATTCTAAATCCAAAGGCAAAGTATATCTGGTAGGGGCAGGACCCGGCGCGCCCGGGCTTATTACTGTCCGGGGAGTAGATGTCCTGCGGCAGGCGGAAGTGGTGGTGTATGACTATCTCGCCTCGCCGAAGCTCCTGAAATATGCCCCCCCGGATGCGGAATTAATTTATGTGGGCAAAAAATCCGGCCGGCATACAATGAAGCAGCAGGATATAACAAAACTCCTGGCGGGAAAAGCGGAAGAAGGGAAGCGGGTGGTTCGCCTTAAAGGCGGAGATCCTTTTATTTTTGGCCGGGGCGGTGAGGAAGCGGAAGTCCTTAACCGGGCCGGTATTTCCTTTGAGATAATCCCGGGAGTATCGTCGGCGGTTGCCGCCCCCGCTTATGCCGGCATACCGCTAACCCACCGCGACTATACTTCCAGCGTGGCTTTCTTTACCGGACATGAAAAGGAAGACAAAGGTAATTCGGCTATTGATTGGGAAAAAATCTCTACTGGAATTGGGACGCTGGTATTTCTGATGGGAGTTGCTAATCTGGAGCATATTTCTTCCCAGCTAATAAAGCACGGTCGTTCCCCCGGGACTCCGGCCGCCCTGGTCCGCTGGGGGACTACCGGTTCTCAGAGAACGTTGGTCTCTCCCTTGGCTGAGATAACATCTCAGGCCAAAGCCCAAGGGTTCAGGCCGCCTTCGGTGTTGGTGGTAGGGGAGGTGGTGCAGCTACGTGAAAAACTGAACTGGTTTGAGAGGCAGCCTTTGTTTGGCAAGGGAATAGTGGTCACCAGGGCCAGAGAACAGGCCAGCCGGCTTTCGGAGGCATTGGTCGGACTAGGGGCGGAGGTAGCGGAGTTCCCCACTATTCAGATTGTGCCGCCGGCGAGCTACGCTGAGCTTGATAAGGCTCTGGCTCACCTTTCAGCATATGATTGGTTAATATTCACCAGCGTAAATGGTGTAGCGCATTTCCTTGGCAGGCTTAAAGCTAACGGACTGGATATAAGGGAACTCCGGGGATGTAAGCTGTGTGCGATCGGCCCGGCAACCGCCGGCGCCCTGGAGGATTTGTGGCTCAGGGTTGATGTTGTCCCTGATGAGTATCGGGCGGAAGCTATCATTTTGGCATTGGGAGAGGATGAAATAAAGGGCCGAAGATTCCTGCTGCCGCGGGCGGAGGCAGCCCGGGAAGTGCTCCCCAATGAGCTGCGAAGGCTAGGGGCTGTACTAGATGAAGTAACCGCCTATCGTACGGTTAAGACCTCTGAGAATACTCAGGCGCTGGAGCAAAAAATAGCTGACGGGCAAATTCACTTAATTACCTTCACCAGTTCCTCAACGGTAACCAATTTTGTGGAACTGTTCGGGCAGGAGAAAACCCTCAAACTTCTTTCTGATGTGACTGTGGCCAGCATCGGCCCCATCACCGCCCATACCGCCCGAAAATTCGGCATAAACTCCCATATCATACCCAAAGAATACACCATACCGGCTCTGGTGGAGGCAATTGTGGAGCATTTTGCGGCTGCGCCACCGGTGGCTGCGCCACAGCAGTAAACCTGAACCAAATTTTTTCGGATTAAGGGAGCTATGGGGTTGGGGATTAAGGTGTGAGGTGACATCGCAGGTGTAATATGGGTGTCCTACAGCGAATAAGGCAAAAAGTGATTGACCGG
>QIEW01000499.1 GCA_003230535.1 bacterium | reverse complement strand
CAGAAGTACTACTCTCTGTGACCTCTGCGTTCTCTGCGGTTAAAATCCTTTTTTACGGGCAGGATTATAGGTTTGCGTAACATGAGTTAATTATATTCTCCGGCATTTGCGTTATGAGTTACTACTTAGGAATTGATATTGGTTCGGTGTCGCTAAACCTGGCTTTATTGGCCCCGGACTTCCGTATTGTCAAAACCAGTTACCGGCGGATGTTAGGACGACCGTTGATCTCTTTGAAAACCGCTTTGGAGGAACTGTTGGCAGAGGTCGGCCATTCCCAGATCCTCGGATTGGGAATAACAGGAACAGGCGGTAAGCTGGCCGGTCAGCTAATCGGCGCCGAACCCGTAAACGAAATTATCGCCCAAACTAAAGCTACAGCCTTGCTTTATCCCCAGGTACGAACCATTATTGAGATTGGCGGGCAAGACTCCAAGCTCATTATTCTAAGTAAGGACGGAAATCTGGAGGATTTTGCGATGAATGCTCTCTGTGCCGCCGGCACGGGATCATTCCTGGACCAGCAAGCCAGCCGCCTGGGCGTATCCATTGAGGGGGAGTTTGGCGAGTTGGCCCTAAAATCTAAACGCCCGCCCCGGATTGCCGGTCGTTGCTCGGTGTTTGCCAAGACCGATATGATACATCTCCAGCAGGAGGCGACCCCGATATGGGATATAATTTCCGGCCTCTGTTTTGCTATGGCCCGGAGTTTCAAGAGTAATATCGGACGGGGTAAAAACATGACGAAACCATTGACCTTCCAGGGAGGGGTAGCGGCCAACCGGGGTATGGTACGGGCGTTCACCGAAGTGCTGGAGTTGAAGCAAGGAGAGCTGATCGTCCCCAGGGAACATGCTTGCATGGGAGCTATCGGGGCGGCTAAACTGGTGGCTGAGCGCAGGTTATCACTCGCCAAGGCGCTGCCGGAAGCGTTATCCGCCATTGAGGAGTATCTGTCTTCCCAGCCGTATAATCCTCCGGGGATGGAGCCTTTGCAAGCCCCGAATACCAGTTCCGAACCTAGTAGGACAACCCCGGCTGTCAGCCTAAAAGGAAACCGGAAAAAAATCGAAGGCTATTTAGGCATCGACGTAGGATCAATCAGTACCAACTTAGTAGTTATCGACGACCAGAGACAGGTACTCGCAAAGCGTTATTTACCAACCGCCGGTCAGCCTCTGGAGGCGGTAAGGTGCGGCTTGAGGGAGATCGGGCGGGAAATCGGACATTTAGTGGAGATCAAAGGTGTGGGCACTACCGGCTCGGGGCGCTATCTTACCAGTGACTTTGTGGGCGGCGATATAGTAAAAAATGAGATTACAGCTCAAGCCCGGGCTGCGGCAAACCGGGACCCCCGGGTAGACACCATTTTTGAAATCGGGGGTCAGGATTCAAAGTTTATCAGCCTGAGAGATGGGAGGGTAGTGGACTTTGAGATGAACAAGGTTTGTGCCGCCGGCACCGGCTCATTCTTAGAGGAACAGGCTGAGAAACTAGGGCTCCAAATTAAGGAAGAGTTTGGGCGGATGGCGCTTTCAGCATCCTCTCCGGTATCTCTGGGGGAGCGTTGCACTGTATTTATGGAGTCAGATTTGGTGCATCACCAACAGCAAGGGGCGTCCACCGATAATTTGGTGGCTGGCCTGAGCTATTCTATTGTATATAATTATCTAAATCGGGTGGTAGGCGACCGCAAGGTAGGCGACCATATCTCTTTCCAGGGCGGGGTGGCCTTCAACCAAGGGGTGGTGGCGGCTTTCCGGCAGGTTACCGGCAAGCCCATCATTGTCCCGGAGCATCATGAAGTTACCGGCGCCATTGGTGTGGCCATTATCGTCCAAGAGAAAAGAAGCTGGGAGAAAAGCCGGTTCCGCGGTTTTGATTTAGCCGACCGCCGGTATAGCTTAGAGGCTTTTGAATGCCCCGATTGTCCTAATAGATGCGACATCCGAAAAGTTATTGTAGAGCGGCAAGCGCCATTGTTTTATGGAAGCCGGTGCGAGAAATTCAATGTGGAGCAAAAAAGGTCCGCTCAGTCCGGACTGGATCTTTTCCAGGAGCGCGAACGCTATCTGCGTTCAGCTTATCAGTCTGACCAAAAACCTGCCGGGCCGACGGTAGGATTTCCGAGGTCTCTGGTTCCCTATTATGAATTATACCCATTCTGGCAGGCTTTCTTTGGCGAGCTGGGAGCCAAGCTGATAGTTTCCCCTCGCACTAACCGTGAGATCATCCGAAAAGGGGTGGAGACTGTCACCGCTGAACCCTGTTTTCCCATCAAAATAATGCATGGCCATGTATTGGATTTGCTGGAGAAAAAAATAGATTATATATTTGTCCCCAGTTTGGAAAACATAGAACAAAGCTCTTTATCTGCGGAGCGGAGTCTTGTCTGTCCATATGTGCAGACCATCCCCTATGTCATCCGGTCTGCGTTTAATCCGGCCGACTATGGAGCAAAACTTCTTGATCCGGTGGTGCAGTTTAATCGCGGACATAAAGCGGTATTGCGAATGCTAACCGGGCTCGGCCAACAGTTGGGGGCCTCTTCCGCTCAGGTAAAACGCGCTTATGCTGCGGCCAGAACCGCACAGGGCCGTTTCTATAAAAATATAAAGCTTAAGGGAGCTGAGATACTAGCCACCCTGACGCCGGATAAACCGGCAGTGGTAATTATCAGCCGACCTTACAACGGGTGTGATCCAGGATTAAACCTGGAGTTGCCTAAAAAATTGTCTGATTTGGGTTTTGTGGCTCTTCCGTTAGACTTTCTTCCCCTGAACGAGCCGACTGAGGAAGATTGGCCCAATATGTATTGGCGGGCGGGAAACCAGATCATCAGGGCGGCGGATTATATCTCTAAACATCCTAACCTCTACCCGATCTATATTACTAATTTTGGGTGTGGGCCGGATTCCTTTATCATCCATTTTTTCCGCCGCAGGCTGGGTAATCGTCCTTATTTGCAGATTGAGGTGGATGAGCACAGCGCGGATGTGGGGGCGATTACCAGGTGTGAGGCTTTCAAGGACAGCCTGGAGAGCCACCGGAAAATAAAGGAACTGCCAACTCGGGCGATTAAAGGCCGGTTTTCCACTCCCAAGAAAAACAGCCGCACGCTCTATATTCCCCATATGTCTGATCATGCACTTGCCCTGGCCGCAGTGTTCCAAAGACATGGCGTCCAGGCTGAGATAATGCCCGCGCAGGATGCCGATACTCTATATTGGGGCCGAAAACATACCTCGGGCAAGGAGTGTTATCCTTGTGTGGTAACCACCGGCGATATGGTTAAGGTGACCCGTCGGCCTGATTTCGACCCTGACCGGGCGGCTTTCTTTATGCCTTCCGGGAATGGGCCTTGCCGGTTCGGTCAATATAACATGTTTCACCGGTTGGTGTTGGATGAGCTTGGCTTTGAGAATGCCCCTATCTTTGCGCCGAACCAAGGCCAATATTTTTACCGGGAGATGGGTATGGTAGGGGAGGATATCTCGCGGCATATGTGGCAGGGAGTAATTGCGGTGGATTTCTTGGATCAAATTTTGCGGGAATTCAGGCCGTATGAGGTGAACCGCGGGGATACAGACAGGGCATATAAAGAGTGCCTGGATAACCTATGCGAGGCGCTCTCCCGAAGCGACAAGCCTTACTATATAGCCATGGAAGAGACTAAAGAGCGTTTTTCTAAAATTCCCGTGGATCGAAGCCAAAACAGACCTGTCATTGGCGTGGTAGGAGAAATATTTGTGCGGGTTAATCAATACTGCAATCAAGATGTGGCCCGAGAGATAGAAAAACTGGGCGGGGAGGCCTGGGTTTCACCGGTGTCAGAGTGGTTTCTATATGTAAACTTTCTGGGTATGCGGCACAGTAAGCTCAGCGGAGATTACCGTAATTATCTTAGTCTGCTGCTATCGGATTGGTTCCAAAAGCGGGATGAACATAAACTTCAGCAGATTTTTAAAGATGTTTTACGGAACTGGGAGGAACTTCCCCTTAAAACTACCCTTGATTACAGTTCAGATTATATAGATCCGTCATTTGAAGGCGAGGCTATGTTGAGCATTGGTAAGAGTGTGGATTTTGCCCGCAAAGATTTAGCGGGGATCGTAAATGTGCTGCCCTTTACCTGTATGCCGGGGAACATCGTTACCTCTATCCTAAAGATGCTGCGGGAAAAACACCGCCAGATTCCCTGCCTTAATATGGCCTTAGACAGTGTGGAGGATACTAATGTTAAAACCAGGTTAGAAGCATTCATGTTTCAAGCCCGTCAATATCATGAAAACCTGAATTCGTGAGGCTGGCCTCAGTTTTATAAAAGAGTGGCTGATCCCCCAATTTATATCGGCTATGCCTACTTTTCTTCGGGACTAGATAAATCTAATTGAATACACTATACTAGTGTCGTGTCAAGCATAAGATGTCATTCCGGACTTGATCCGGAATCCAGGGACACCCCTCACCTCGGTCCTCTCCCCCGCTGGGGAGAGGAAGCAGAAATAATCCCTTCTCCCCTGGGGGGAGAAGGTTAGGATGAGGGGGCTTTTGATAAATAAAACCTTTCCCCCTCACTCTAACTCTCTCCCCCCAGGGGAGAGAGGACTAAAAGACTTTATCAACCCATCAAATAAAAATGGATGCTCTACTAGTTGGGGGACAATTTATAAAAGTTTTCTTAATGCGTAAGCTTGCAGCGGAAATATTATGAATATAGCAGATATTATTCAGGAACTTAAAAGTAATGCCAGCCCGTCTTTCAGGGAAGGAATGGCGAGATTTGGCATAAATATTGAAAAGGCATTAGGCGTCCCGGTTCCGGCGCTGAGAAAATTAGCCGGAAAAATCGGCAAAAATCAGGACATATCTATAAAGTTATGGAACACTGATATCCATGAGGCGAGAATTTTAGCCGGTATTTTAGGGGAACCTAAACTGGTTACCCCCGGGCAGATGGATGAGTGGGCGGGAGACTTTAACTCCTGGGATCTTTGTGACCAATGCTGTGGGAACCTGTTCGATAAAACGCCATACGCATATAAGAAGTGCAGAGAATGGTCTGTCGATGAGCGGGAGTTTGTCAAACGCGCTGGATTTGCCCTGATGGCCTGTCTGGCGGTACATGACAGGGAAGCTGATGATGAATGCTTCAGCCAGTTTTTCCCTATTATAGAGAAACAGGCCGCCGATGAAAGGAATTTTGTCAAAAAGGCGGTAAACTGGGCTTTGCGGCAAATAGGGAAACGTAATACCAATCTGAATGCCCGGGCCATCCTGGTAGCCAACAAAATTATGCTTCAGGATTCAAAAACAGCTAAATGGATCGCCAATGATGCCCTCAGGGAGTTGGAACACCCTCAGGTAAAGAAAAGATTAGAGAAACAAAAACAGAAAGATAATGGTGGCCGGACAGATACCGGGCATCTTGAAACAGCTTTGCAAAAACCGCTCACTTTTTCTTAGAAATGGACTTGCTTTTCCAATGGGGAGGGAATATATAACAACAGCGCGCTTGACTCCTCCCCGGTAGTTATAGTATTTAAATACCGGGATATTATCGCGGAATGGAATTCATATGCCAGAGTCGAAGTCCCGATGCGACGGCAAGTTTAGGCCGGAGGTTGGGGCAGATGTTGTCAGGCGGAGCTCTAATAGCCATAAAAGGAGAACTTGGGGCCGGGAAGACCGTATTAGCCCGGGGTATCATTCGCGGGCTGGGGGTAGCTGAAGATACATATATTACAAGCCCTACCTACACCCTTATTCAAGAATATCGGGGGCGCTTAATTGTCAATCATATTGATCTTTACCGTCTTTCCGGTAATGGAGAGATTGAAGAGCTGGGGCTTGAGGAGCTAATTCAGGAAAGAACGGTAACGATCATCGAATGGGCGGAGAAAGCGCTCCAGTTTTTTTCTGAGGATCACTTGGAAATTAAGCTTTCAGTCCAGGGAGAAAATGTCCGGCAGACAATTTTTATCCCCCATGGAGCAGCTTATCAAGTTTTAGTAGAAAATTTCTTGACATAAGCTATAATATATAACAGAGGAGGTGCTTGCAAAACTAGCTTAGGTTGTCATTCCTGCGAAAGCAGGAATCCATAAATTGCTGATTTTTAGATGTTTCGGCCTGTCTCAGGCCGAAACCAAAGCAGGGCGCCGCTGCTCTTAGCGCTTTCGGCTTGAGAACCAGCCGAAAGATCGGGAAACTGGAATCCATAAGTTGCTGATGCCTGCACAATCTGGATTCCCGATAAAAGCGCTCGGGAATGACATTTTGGAGACTTTTGCAAGAGGCTCAGAGAATAAACTTTTCCAGCGGCGTGAGCGGGGATTTTGGTTGTTATAATACATTAACGTGTTGTTTTAACATCAGAATTGGACTAGTATCTACATATGAGAACAGTAAGAAAAACTACTAGATATATCATATTTGGTCTGTTATTAGGTTTAGTCTTCAATTTTAGTTATATCCATAATTGTTGGGCAGGTGAGGCAGATAAGCTGTATATGCTGGGGGCAGAGTTTTACCATAACGGGGAGTACGACTTATCAATCCAGCAGTTCCGGGAATTACTCAGCAAATTCCCGACACATCCACTGGCCTCGGAGGCTCATTATTGGCTGGCAGAGTGTCTGTTTAATCAAAAAGATTACGAAAAAGCGCTGGCCGAGTATCAAAAGCTGATAAAAACATATCCTCAGAGCGACAAAACTCCAGACGCTCAATTACGGATTGCCGACTGTTATTATCTGACCGCCGATTACTCTGAGGCTGCAGGGCAATATCAACAGTTATTAAAGCTTACCATGCCGGACATTCCTTCCCAAGACATTCAATACTGGTTAGGGTGGTGTTATATTAAGCTCAACGAATTTAAAAAAGCAGTCCCGGCCTTTAAAGCCGCCGCCAGTTCCAAAGATCCTGAAAAAGCAGCCGGCAGCTTATTTATGCTGGGCGAATCTTATTATAATCTCCATAAATTTGATAAAGCGGCGGAAAGCTATAAGGAGGTAATAAAATCCCACTCAGACAGCAAATATGGTGTTTCGGCTAAATACGCCCTAGGTTTATCCTACCAGCAGCTTTCTAAATTTGAGGATGCCATCGACCTTTATGAAGAGGTAATT
>QIEW01000408.1 GCA_003230535.1 bacterium | reverse complement strand
GCGGTTATCGCGTGCCGTGTGTCGTGCGTTGGCCAAAGAATATCCCAGCGGGTTCTGTCTCAAACGAGATTGTATCTCATCAGGATTGGGTGCCGACTCTCATGGCGGCAGTCGGCAAACCCGACATCAAAGAGAAGCTAAAAAAGGGCTACCGCGCTGGCAAAAAAAGCTTCAAGGTGCATCTTGACGGCTATAATTTCCTGCCCCATTTTACCGGAAAAGAGAAAGAAGGCCCGCGCAAGGAGTTCTTCTATTTTAATGATGACGGCGAGCTGGTCGGTCTTCGCTACCTGGACTGGAAAATAGTTTTTGCTGAACAGCGCGCGCACCGGTTCGATGTCTGGCGCGATCCCTTTGTGTGGTTGAGAGCGCCGAAGCTTTTCCACATGCGCCGTGATCCGTTTGAGCGTGCCGACACGGACGCCAACATTTATAACCGCTGGTGGTGTGAGCACGCGTTCGTATTCCTGCCGGCGCAAAGCTTCGTAGCGCAATTCCTAGGCACGTTCAAGGAATTTCCGCCCCGCCAGTCGCCGGCGAAGTTTAACCTCGACGACGTAATGAAACTACTCCAAGAGTCTCATTCAGGAAGCTGACAGCCGGTTAATAGCAGGAGGCGGAAAGTAAAGAACCCCTCAGCCTGATGGGGGGTTCTTTACTAAAAAATCAGAGTACAGATTTGCCTTCCATGAACTCCGGGATAGACATATCCAGGCAATCCAATATTGTGGGAGCAATGTCTATCAGACTAGGGGTGTCGGTTTTAAGCTTGCGGTTAGTAAACAGAATTCCGGGGACAAATTGCGGATCTATACAATGGTCGCCGCTCCAGGGTTTTAGATTATCTTCAAACAGCGCGTTCGGAGCCCCCCCAATAGCAGTCTGCCAGGAGGCGCGATATTGGGGATAAAAACCTACCACTAAGTCCGGGGCCTGGTCCGCATACGGACCGGAAAACAGCTCATCCCTAAGATAAACCTGATTAACAGCCAGCGTGTTAGTGGCAGGATCTTCCAATGTTTCCAACTTATCGGCTATCTCCCGACCAAGCGAGGCTACTTCAGCAGTCGAAACAATACCTTTACCTTCACGGCCCTTGATGTTCAGATACATAGAACCAAAACCGATTGCATAAGCCTTGGTTTTCTCCCACACTACATCTGCGAATAAGGAATTATCTTTCCGATTTCCAGGAGCAGAATTGAGGGTCATATAACCGTTCTCTACCAGCCAGGAGTTCAGGTGCACCGCCCGCTTAAAGGAGCTGAACCCATGATCAGATGAAACAATAAGATATGTATCGTTATCCGTATATTTTAAGACCGTTCCCAATATTTGATCCGCTTCTCTATAGATGTCTTCCACCGCATCTTTATGTTTCTGGTAAAGCTCCTGTGGCGGATTAAACAGCTCCGGCTCCTCAAACCGCCAGAACATATGCTGGATGCGATCGGTGGTATCAAACACAAATGCCAGCACCCCTCCCTTGAACCGTGCCAACTCATAGAGCAGCATTTTCTCGCGCTCCCGCATAATCTCTTGGCAGCTTTGCAAAAATGCTTCCTCATCAAATCGCTTCTCCGTCAGCGCATTAGTATCCTCCGGCATCCCTAAAGTATGGTACACTCCGATGGCCTCCGCCAGTTGCGCGGCATAATCTTTAGGATTAGTTATACTAAACACCGGATCTAATGGATCAACCTGGATAGGGGAAAGATACAGTTTAAGTACAGGATTTACTTCAGTTAAATAAAACTTGGCAATCCCGGAGGCTTTTTTTAGGAAACCCAGGCTGAAATTGAGGTGCACCCAGTTACTCCAACTTCCCTCCTTCAGGGTCAAAGTCTGGTCGCCAATTTTTATCTGGGCCTGTTTTCGGCCAATATCCAGCTTGATGGTCATGGGGATGGAAGCCTTTTTATCCTTTTTAAACCCCGCTACAGGAGGGCCAATGATTTCTGTGTTTATTTCCCCATTATTGGCTGTCACCTGAATTATTTTAAATTTCCCCTTATCATTCGGATCAATAACGCCATTGGTATAAAAGGCATAGTGGCCTAAAGTGCCCTTTATGTCAGGAACGCCCAAGCCCGCAAAAACTGTAGCATCGGTTTTCTTGGGAGGAAAGGTAATCGGCCAGCGGATGATAGTAGAGGGAATACCCGCTTGGGAGGTAATTTCCCAGAAGGCTGTGCCCCGGCGCACTGGAGTAAACATCTCCCCCAGTCCCAAACCTTTATTAAACTGCAAAATTGCTAAATCCGGCAGATAATTCTTGGGGTTTCGTTTGATAAAATCAAAGATGCCGTGTTTGCCGGGATTAGCGCCGGTAGCCATACATGACCAGGCCACCGGACTTTGGGCGGGATTAGAGGTTTGCATGTGGGCATACCCGCCTGTCTGCCGAAGACGGGAGAAATTAGGCAACTCACCGGCATCCATCAGTCTCTCCATTATCTTGGGATCCAATCCATCCATCCCTAAGTAGATAACTTTTTTAGTTGTTACATTCTCCATATACACATTGCCTCCATCCGAAGGTGAAATAAAAACATACCATACTAAACCTGAAGCAGCTAAAATAAAGGCAGAAATGATGGTTACTCCAATAAGGGGGTTTTCTTTAGCTTTTGTATATATTTTTGAAAAAAAGGTAAGTATCGGTCGGAAGAAGATCGCCAGGAAACCAATTACAGCCGCGATAATCGGTCCTAACACCGAAAAGATAAAACCCGATGTTCCCGGGTCGATATAAGCCCATGCCGGTTGAGGAAACAGGCTAACGCCTAAGACAAGTATCCCTAAGAAATAGAATATCTTAGTTTCAGGAATAATATATCTTCTAAATTTAATTAAGCGATACCAAAACATAAAATTTCTCCTTTAGCTGAACACATTATAGTTAAAGAAAAATGTTATAACATTTTTACTGGATTTGCAAATTAGTTGAAGTAATAATAATTTCATACACTTTATTCTCCATTTTAAGATTTTAAATTGACAGTCACAGAACATCATTTTATACTTTAAAATATAATTATATACGTATATAGGGTTATGGTCAAAGAAAGTGGATTTTGGTAAAAACAGGTGTGGCGTGAAAAACAAAATGGGGGACGGAATAAGCTGGAGCAGAGAAATAGCCCGTATCTCTCTGGTATTTCTATCATGTTTTATGTTTGCAGGTTGCGGCCCATCCCTTTCTCAAGTAAGAGAATGGGAGAGGGCTGGAGCGGTAGAACCTCTGATTGAAGCGTTAAAGGAGGAGAATGCTATTGTGCGTTTAGCGGCAGTAAAGGCTTTAGGGAAGACCGGGGATCATCGGGCGGTGGACCCCCTTGTTAGCGCGTTGAAGGATAATAAAACAAATGTCCGAAAGGCCGCGGTTGAGGCATTGGGGAAAATTAAGGATCCTAAAGCAGTAAAACCTCTCTCCCTCATGATGAAGGATAAAGATAAGACTGTGCGCAGGGAAGCGGCGGAGGCTCTGAAGAGAATTGAAGATACCAGGGCGGTGGTGCCCCTGATTGCAGCGCTGGGGGATGAAGATTCAGTCGTTAGGAAAAAGGCGGCGGATGCTTTGGGAAATATAAAGGATGCCAGAGCGGTAAAGCCCTTAATCACAGTGCTGGACGATGATAGGACTGGTGTCAGAAGGGCGGTGGTCGAGGCTTTAGGAAGAATCAGGGATCCTAAAGCTATTGCTCCTTTGATTAGGATGCTGATGGATGAGGATGCGGATGTTCGTTGGGAAACGGGAACAGCGCTGATGAAAATCGGCAAACCAGCGGTGGATCCAATAATCGCTGCCCTGAAGGACAAGGAGTTAGGTATCCGCTGGGAAGCGGGACAGGTTTTGGGTAAGATTGGAAGACCGGCGGTTATGGCTCTGGTTGTGACTTTGAACGATGAAGACGCTGAAGTGCGGGAGGAAGCGGCCAGGACCTTGGGAAATATAAAAGACTCTAGAGCGGTAGGCCCTCTGATAGCAGCATTGGAGGATAAAGTTGCCGATGTTCGCAAGGAAGCGGCCAGAGCGTTGGGAATTATAGAAGACCCCCTGGCGGGACAAGCCTTGGTTAGCGCATTGCAGGACAAGGACCATCGCGTGCGTAAGGAGGCGGCGGAAGCGCTGGGGAATATAGAGGATCCCGGAGCGGTGGAACCCCTGATTGCGGCCTTAAAGGATAAGGTCTATGGCGTTCGAGAGAAAGCGGCGGAAGCGTTGGGAAAGATCGGGGAATCAGCGGTGGGGCCTTTGATTGGAGCGTTAAAACATAAACATAACGGGGTCTTCATGGAAGCGGCCAGGACTTTGGGTGAAATTGGGCCCCCGGCTGTAACGCCCCTCCTTGGTTTGTTAGGGGAGGAGGATGAGGAACTTCGGGGGGAAGTAATAAAAGCCCTTGGAATTACAAGAGATAACAGAGCTGTTAAGCCTTTAATCGCGGCGTTAGGGGATGAGAAGTCGACTATCCGAAAGGCTGCGGCAAGAGCTTTAGGGAAGATTAAGGATGCCGGAGCGGTAGAGCCTTTGATTAATACCCTGAGCGATAAGGATTGGTTTGTCCGGGCGGAAGCCGCCTTGGCGCTAGGTGTGATCGGCGATAACA
>QIEW01000356.1 GCA_003230535.1 bacterium | reverse complement strand
TGGCCCCGGATTGGCTAAAGTATAAGACCGAAACCATATCCGGTATCCAGACGGAAATGGAACGTCGGGAAACCTGGCAGGGATACGCTCTATTGGGGGGGCATAACCGGATATAGCCAGAGGCGGCCAATAAGCCGCATCCTTGCCGTAAGACGATTAGGGGTCCGCCACAAAATAAGTATATCAACTGTCGGGATTGACTCCCACGGCTCTAAGGTACAAAAATACTTGACATTAAATACCAAAGCGGATAATATAGGTACAGATGAACAGTTGTTCACATATTGCATTTATCCTGGAGCCAATATTATGGAAGAGAACAAGGACGTTTGCGAGATAAAGTTTGTCAATGAGGATAAGGTAAATAAAGTAAGAGGATTATTAAAGCCGGACGATATTATAGTCAGGTTGGCGGAAACGTTTAAGGTACTGGGTGATCCTACCAGAACCAAGATAATATTTGCCCTATCTGTGGAGGAACTGTGCGTTTGTGATATTGCTCATCTGTTGGATATGAGCGATTCGGCCATCTCCCACCAACTCCGTATTTTAAGAAATTTACGGTTAGTAAAATGTCGCAAGGAAGGTAAAATGGCATATTACTCGCTTGATGACCATCACATCAACGAACTGTTCGACCGGGGCCTGGAGCATGTAACCGAGAGGTAATTATTTTTTAGTTATTAATTGAACAATTGCTCACCCGAATAATTCGGGATCATAAATACGCTCCCGTTGGTCGCTTCTATAACGGGAGTTTTCGGTGATTTATATGAAAATTTTGTTTTTGGCCGTTATTTTGTAAGTAGCTGTATTCAAGTAACATCACCAATGTTTGCCGTGGATTTATGAATATTCCTGGCTCAATGGTTAAAATAAGGGCGGTGATTAGAATGCCAATGCTCATTAGAGATATGTTACTGGAAATAATACGAATTTTTAACGACGCCGCCATCTATATTCTGTTCGGATTCTTTATCGCCGGGCTATTATATATCTTCTACCCCAAAGAAAAGGTAGCTTCCATGCTCGGTAAAAAGGGGTTCGGTTCGGTACTCCGGGCCGCTCTTATTGGTCTCCCGCTGCCCCTTTGCTCCTGCGGTGTCATCCCTACCGCCTTATCTTTAAGGAAACAGGGGGCCAGTCGGGGGGCGACCCTCTCCTTTCTCATTTCCACCCCCGAAACGGGGATGGATTCCCTTGCTATCAGTTACGCCCTGCTCGATCCCATAATGACTATTTTCCGCCCTCTGGCGGCTCTTCTGACCGCCATATTTGCCGGATTGTCCGAGAACCTGTTCTCCCATAAGGACGAGCTGGCGGATATAGCTCCTCAGCAATGTCCTACCTGTGGGAATTCAAACTCGGATCACCATAACCACAGCAGGCGGGCAAAATTCAAAAGAGCGCTGGAATATGCTTTTGTGGATTTGGTGGATGATATCTCCAAGTGGCTGATTATCGGCATAATTATGGCTGGAGTTATCTCCGTCGCTATTCCCGAAGGTTTTTTCGGACAATATCTGGACAGCGGAATATTGTCGATGCTGATAATGTTGTTGGCAGGTATTCCGCTCTATATCTGCGCAACGGCCTCCACCCCTATTGCGGCCGCCTTAATCCTCAAGGGATTATCGCCCGGAGCAGCCCTGGTGCTTCTTTTAGCCGGCCCGGCAACCAACATCGCCACCATCCTGGTAGTAGGCAAACAAATGGGCTCTAAAACAACGATTATCTATTTAACCAGTATCGCTTTCATGAGTATTCTGCTGGGCTGGTTGCTAAACCAGATCTATTTTAACCTGGGAGTTAGCGCTTTGGCCACGGTGGGAACAGCCGCTGAACTGCTGCCTGAGTTTGTTAAGGTTGTGGGGTCAGTAATTCTATTGGGACTAATATTCTATGGCAAGCTGACTAGCTTAAAGCGCCAGTGACCGGATTTACCGCGGCCGATGAAAAGTCTCTTTATCCCGGATTATTCATAAATCCACGGCAAACATTGATGATGTTATTTGAATACAGCTAGTTACAAAATAACGGTCAAAAAACAAATTTTTCATAAAAATCACCGAAAACTTCCGCTATGGAAGCGACCAACGGGAGCGTGTTATAAATCCCGAATTATTCGGGTTATGTTCTCAAAGCGCCTTGTGCACAGTGGCTGTGACCTACCCGCCGACACTCCCCCTTGGCACAAGAATTTGTCTTGACATCACATCTATTAATAGGTTATAAGATGAGGTGCTTGCAAAAGTCTGAAAATGTCATTCCCGAGCGCTTTTATCGGGAATCCAGATTGTGTAAAATCAGCAACTTATGGATTCCAGTTTTCACGGAAATGACAATCAAAGATAGTTTTGCAAGAGGCTCTTTAGTAAAAAGATTAATCCTTACATTGCAGTGCACTTAAAACAGCAGGATTGAATTATTGTCATGAATGTTACTGTTTTAGTAGTAGATACTGATCCGTTAGTACGGGATTTGTTTTTAAAAACTGTTGGCAAATGGGGTTATATTGTAGATACGGCGGCTTCCGGATCGGAAGGCCTGGCGATGGTGAGGCAAACCGACTATGATGTGGTTTTTGTTAATTTGTCGCTTCCAGGAATGGATGGACAGGAGTTGGTTGGTAAGATCCGCGAGGAGCAACCCTCTACCGAGGTAGTTGTTATTACCGGATATAGTTCTGTTGATGCCGCGGTTGCAGCCATGAAAGCCGGGGCCTATGATTTGGTACTTAAACCCCTGAACCTAGACCGGATTAAAATCATTATTAATCGTTGCCTAGAGAAAAGCGGCTTAAAAGAGGAAAGTTCCGGGGAAGATATGTCGGAGGCTGAAGCGGAAAAATATTGCTACGATAAGATTATTGGTAAAAACCATAAGATGCAGGAGATATACGGTCTCATAAACAGCCTTAGGAACATTGATTCTACGGTGTTAATAATGGGAGAGACCGGTACCGGTAAGGGGTTGCTGGCACAGACAATCCATTCCAATAGTAACCGCCGGAACGATGACTTTGTAACCGTAGATTGTGGGGCAATTCCGGAAACATTATTGGAGTCGGAGCTTTTCGGCTATGAAAAAGGGTCGTTTACCGGAGCCCTGAGACGCCGGATAGGTAAATTTGAGCAAGCCCATAAGGGGACCATCTTTCTTGATGAGATAGGGGATATTCCTTTATATGTTCAACAGAAACTGTTACGGATACTCCAGGAGCGGCGGTTTGAGCGGATAGGCGGGAATAGCACTATAGATGTGGATGTAAGGATTATTGCCGCTACTAATAAGGATTTAAAAACCTTGGTTGACGAAGGTAAATTTAGAGAAGATCTTTATTATAGGTTAAATATTATTCCCATTTGTCTCCCTCCATTAAGAGAACGAATGGATGATTTGGTCCTTTTGGTAACCAAATTTATCGGAAAATATCGGGATAAGCTGAAGAAGGATGTGCGGACTATTTCTCAGGATGCTTTGAATGCCATGATGCGTTACCATTGGCCGGGGAATATCCGGGAGTTGGAAAACCTGCTTGAGCGGGCGATTATAATGACCCTCGGGAAGAACATCCAGAAAATTGATATTCCAGGGGAGCGAAGGAATAAAGATATCTATAGCTTTGGGAAAATTGATATTAATCAGCCCTTAAAGCAGGTAAAACAGCAAATAATAGAACAGGTGGAGCGCAAATATCTAAAAGAACTCCTCAATCACCATCGGGGAAGTATCAATTTAGTAGCCAGACAAGCCAAAGTAGATAGTAAGACGCTGTATGACAAAATGAAAAAATACAACTATCATAAAGAGGATTTTAAACGTTTAGATCAAGAAGAATCCAGCTAAGCCTATCAGGTAAACATCCCCGATCATGAAAATACATCCCACGGCGATATTTTGATTTATGGCCAATCATATCAATTAGTTATTCTTGGCGCATTTTCCGGCGCCAGGACAATCCACCCGAAAAACCTTTCACCTTACCACGAAATTCCTTAATTACCCGCTACTTATGATTAAATTCAGCTTCTAAAACACCACCTAAGTTAGCATTTATGCTAAGCTGCGTTCAAACAAGCAATAAATAGAGTAAACCGTAAATAGGAGTAGAGCCTTCAGGCTCGCGCTCTTTAAGAAGCAGTAAGCCCTTACTCCAAAAGCAATCTCTTTGATCGCAACTTGGTATTACTCGGAGCTTGTTTTAGTGGGAGGCCTGTTTTTGAATTTATCGGCCGGCAAATCTTTTTGGCATGTTCCTTGCTAAAATAAAACTATAGAAGCTGGTGATGTTTTTACCCTGATTATTCATAAATCCACGGCAAACATTGATGGTGTTATTTTAATACAGCTAGTTACAAAATAACGGTCAAAAAACAAAATGGCTCATACAAATCATCGAAAACTCCCGCTATGGAAGCGACCAACTCCGAGCGTGTTATAAGTCCCGAATTATTCGGGTGTAATGTTTTTAGTGGAGCAAGAATATTAAAAATTTGATTAATGAAGGAGAAAATTAATTATGAAATGCATGCCCATATTACCAAGGATATCCGGTAATAAGGTGCTGTGCTTTCCTGAACGGATTAAAGGTCCCGACTAAGTTAGAGCAAGAAAGATTTTGCTGTAAGGGAAGTATGAATTCCAAGTGCCCTACTTACCTCAAAAAAGAGAAAGATCTCAATAGAGTAGCGGCATAGGAAATGATAATTAAAGAGTGACTATTTGGGCTTGAAGCGTCTTGAGGTCTATTAAACCAATGGTAGATTTTCTGGTAAGCCACCCCCCACATTCTCCGGGATTTATGATGAGGGTTGTTTTCTCCGGTGTCAGGCTCAAGCGCCGCAGATCACTTTTATGAAGATGCCCATAAACAATTATGTCATAGCATTGGCTGTGGATTAGGGCTTCCAGTTCATAAGGTTCGTGCATGAGCAGTATTTCCCTGCCGTTAAGCTGTAAACGGTAGGGCGAGGGGAAGATCCTAAAGCCCAAACCAGCCGCTTTTTCCAAGAGAAAAATCTTCTCTCCGTCATTATTCCCCCATACTCCGATTAAATTACACTTCAAATTTGCCAGCGCTCCCAAGCTAAAAGGGGCGATATAATCACCGGCATGCAGGACCTGTTTTACGCCCCGCTGGTTAAAATACTCGACCGCCTTCCGGATAGCCGCCAGGTTGTCATGTGTATCGGCCATAACACCAAGCAGTTCATTCACCGTTATTCTCCAACAAGCTCAACCAGATGTAGACATAAGACGTACTAAAGAGCCCAGCCCACTAAAATTAAAGTTGAAATCAAAAAGCTATTCTATTATCATAACTGACAGTTTGTCAAACTTCCAGCACCTAAAGCCAGGGCTGTTTAATTCTATCCGACCCCCCTATACTCCATGACCCTGGATATGTTCAGAGCGTTTCGGTACAATTCCAGGGCGATGTTATC
>QIEW01000145.1 GCA_003230535.1 bacterium | reverse complement strand
GTACCGCTTCCTGAAGGCTCGGTATTTCCGGATAAAGCTGCCGGTCAGCCTCCGCTTAGGCTGAGAGATGATAAAGGCCGGGAGATTCCGGCTCAGTTTAAAGTATTGTCCCGCTGGCCGGACGGGAGCATAAAATGGGTACTGCTGGACTTTCAGGTTTCGGTCCCGGAAGAACGTGAACTGCCCATTTTCCTGGAGGATGGCGGTCAGGGCAATGTAAAAGTCTCCCCTCTTAAAATCATCGAAGACAAAGAGGGGATTAGTGTTGACACCGGGGTTATGAAGTTTACGGTCTCTAAAAAGCGGTTCAATTTATTTGATGAGGTGACCGTGGGAACCCATAAAGTAGTGACCCCGGCCGGAAAAAACGGGGTCTGGCTTACCGGAACAGATAATACCGGCTACAGTAGTTATTTCTCCCCTCCCGACAAGGTCATCATTGAGGAGCGAGGTCCCTTACGGACGGTAATCCTGGTTCAGGGAAAATTTAAAGACGCCAAAGGGAAAGGGTTCATGCCGGAGACAGCCCGCTACAACGCTCGCATCCATACCTACGCCAACCAGAGTTTCGTCAGAATCTTCCTGACTATAGAAAACAACGGCCGCTATGGTTTTAACCTGGATAATAAACCGGGAGAGCCGTATTCTTTCCGTGAGTTGAACCTCCAGCTCAGATTAAAACTACAACCGAAACGCTGGATAGCCACCACGGATTATGATGAACGATACTCTCCCAAAGAAAGGTTTTTCCTCTATCAGCGGCGCCGACTAATTAAACTCAACACTGAGACAGAGAATTTCTCCTATCTTATAAAACGGGGCGATAAGTTGGATTATGAGGGGAAAAGACATGAAGGTTGGATAGATATTTCTGATAGCGCCATTGGAGTTACCGTTGCTGTCAGACATTTTTGGCAGAACTACCCTAAATCGATTGTGTTTTCAGATGATACCCTTAGTTTAGGTCTGTGGCCCATAGGGGGTAAGTGGCCTCCCTTGGCTCGCGAGAATTACCGTTTCCGGCCCGGCACCCATAAGACTTATGAGCTGCTGTTTAGCTTCTATCAAAAGAACAAGAAGCGTCCCTCCCCGGAAAAAGTAGCCGAGTGTTTCCGCTATCCCCTGATGGCTACAGCTCCGCCTCGGCGGCATAGTGATTATCAATCTTTCTGGACCATTGCCCCCAAAGGGGAGCAGATACCTGTAGACAAAACCCAGGCCGAAGCATTTCAGCGTTATGAGAAACTTCAAGCGTGTAAAGTGCATCTGGAGGAAGCTGAAGAACAGCACGACGAGTATCCGCCCTCCACCCTTTATACTGAGCGGGAAAATCGGGGAGAAGGGATGGATTGGTATGGTTGGATGAACTTTGGCGATATTCCCTGGGGGGGTAACTCAGGTGAAGGGGCGTATTGCTCGGGGCATTATGACTGGCCCTATGGGTTGTTATTACAATTTTTACGCACCGGAGATCCGGCCTTCTTTGATCTGGCGGAGGAGATGACCCTCCACCGGATGGACATCGACCAGTATCATACCAGCCGGGGCAGTTCCTGGTTGAATAATTTCCAGTGGAATGAGTTCGGCAATCATGACCGAGGTCCGGAGCCCTGGGAGCCCAACCCCAGCCATAGCTGGGTGCAGGGGCTGGTTCTCTACTATTTACTTACCGGGAACCGAAAATCATTGGAGGCGGCTGAAGAAGTAATTTTGGCCACTAATTACTATTGGACGCATCAGTGGGGCGGAGAACCGCTATACGAACCAGACCCCTTAGACAATGCTCCCGGCTCGGCCGAGCTTCGTATTCAAGGCTGGGGTATTGAAAACCTGCTGACCTTCTGGAAGCTGACCAATGAGCGGAAATACCTGGCTTCGGCAATAAAAATATGGCGGCAGCGGACGTTGCCTTTCATTACTCCGGCGGGTTTTGCAGGCCCTAAAGAGGAGGTAAATGTATTCCAGTTGGTTTTGGTGCTGGAGCCGTTAATAAAGCTGGATAAGGCTATTAACGACGAGGACCTGCGCGATGCTGTTCTTCGGATTTTAGATTTCCTGATTAACCGGGTCTATGCCGGGGGAAGGAGTAACCAGGCGGGACAGTATCAACAATATCACCTGCCCTATTCATACAATGCGTATACCGGCTTTAAATTAGGCGTTACCGCCGCCTATAACTTTATGACTTCCAACGCCTTGGCTTATGCTTATCAGGTGAGCGGCGACCCTGAATATCTCAAGCTGGCTCGCCTCATCTTCAGAGATGCGGTCTTTTACTGGCAGAAAGACGATGGGTTTTTAGATCCCAAAATGCGCTCGCCGATTGCTTACGCTGCGGCGCATTTCCCGGGCTCCCGAAGTAAGGTTCATGGCTGGATAAATCGCTACCCTCAACTATATCTCTATTTGGAGGGTCATCCTAAACAGGATACTATCCCTCCCGGGGTGATCCAGGACCTCGAAGTAGTGCAGTTGGCTCCGGATACTGTGAGGTTGGACTGGACCGCTACCGGCGATGACGGTGATTTGGGTCAGACTGTCAGATATCAAGTTAAATATTCCACTAAAGGAATTAACTCTGAACTGGAGTGGCTGCAAGCCGTCCACATAAAGCACGAACCTAAACCTTCGCCGCCGCAAAATCTCCAGCAAGTAACCATCCGGAGCCTTGAACCAAAAAAAACTTATTTTTTTGCTATCCGAGCTTACGATGAGGAAGATAATCGCTCTCCGATTTCCAATGTGGCGGCGATTAAGTTAGAATAATAATCTACCGGGTGTCGTCCGGTATTTTGGCTGACCTCGAACTCGAACGCTAGGTGTCACTTATGAAAACAGGGATTATTTTATTAGGACACGGCAGCAGGCGAAAGTCGGCTAACCAAAGGCTGCGCGAACTGGCGCAATCTATTCGGGATCAAGGCGGATGGAAACTGGCCGAACCCGCATTCTTGCAGTTTGAAAATCCAACTTTGGATGAGAGCATTGCTGCATTAGTGACCGGCGGCGCCCACAAAATAATAATCATTCCTTTTTTTCTGCTGGAAGGAAATCATGTAATCAAAGACCTCCCGCAGGCGGTGGAGCGGCAAAAGGAGAAGTACCCAGGGATAGAGATCGTCCGCAGCGCGGTGTTGGGCTCCAGCTCCCGGATAATCGAGATCATATTAGACCAGATACAAAAGGCGGTTTCCCAAAATGCACCCCATGGAAATTGAACGGAAGAGCTTCCGTATCGTAAGTGAGCTGTTAGGGAAATTGGATCGGTCAGGGGAAGAACTGGAGATTATCCGGCGGGTAGCCCATGCTACCGCAGACATTGAAATGGCTAAGGGCCTGCTTTTCCATCCGCAGGCAGTCGCCCGGGGAATAGAGGCTGTCCGGGCCGGCCATAATATCATTACGGATGTTCATATGCTGGAGGCGGGGATCAATAAGCGGTTTATAGAGCGGTTTGGCGGTCGGACAGGCTGCTTTATTGCGCATCCCCGGGTAGTAAAAGAGGCCGCCGCCAACGGCGCCACCAGAGCAAGCACGGCCATGAAGTTTGCCGCCTTTGAGCTCCAGGGAACCCTGGCAGCGATCGGAAACGCTCCTTCCGCCTTAGAGGAGCTCTGCCGGATGATGGAAGAGGAAGACTGCCGCCCCGCCTTAATTGTAGGTCTCCCGGTGGGGTTTGTCGGCGCGGTGGAAGCTAAGGCCAGACTGGCCGGCCAAAACACTGTGCCTTATATCGCCAATGCCGATAGGAGGGGTGGAAGCGCCGCCGCCGCCGCCGCGGTAAACGCGATACTTAGACTGGCCGCCAAAGATGCCGACACCCTAGTGTCGTGTCAAGCGTAAATTGACGGATTTCGTTTCCCCCTTTGTAAAAGGGGGATTTCCGATGTTTCCGATCTTTCGGCTTGTCTCAAGCCGAAAGTGTCAAGGGAAACGCATCCCCTTAAGTGGTTTCGGCCTGAGACAGGCCGAAACATCTATATTAAAACCTGACTTAAAAAAATCGGATAACGCTGAATCAACCGGCAACTGACTGATATAACCGCAAGGTTCTGCTTTTATCGGCGTTATTATTGCTGCCGGCAACTACCCGCCGCTATTAATCTTGAAACTCCGGGAATTGGTTTAAGTTAAACTTAGGGAATTGTGTTTCCAACTTCTCCCCGCTATCGGCGGCGGCTTTTTTGTTGCCTATTTTTTCATAGCATTGGGCCATCCGGAACAGGGCTAAAGGAGCCCCGGGATAAGGAAGATAGCGAAAGTAGATCTTTTTATAAGCCCGGAGAGCCTCCCCATACTGTTCTTTCCGGAGATAACTCTCCCCCAAATACAACCACGCTTCCGGGGCCAGGTCATGATACTCGAAGTTTTTCAGAAACTCTTTCAGTTTAGTTACAGATTCATAATATTTTTTCCGTTTATAAAAATACTTGCCTTGCTCCAGAAGTTGTGTATCTTTATTAATACCCACCTTTTTATCAATGGGAGTGGACTTGGAAGAGCTTTTGGCTAGCGGCGTCCTCCGTTCGACCGAGCCTATCATAGAGCCGCCCACTGGAGGACCAAACCCTTGTCCCCGAACTCTCGTCATCCGCTCTGACATCTGTGCTGTGTTTGGTCCGAGGCCTTTC
>QIEW01000152.1 GCA_003230535.1 bacterium | reverse complement strand
ACAACAAAGGCCATAGCATCTATCACTATGACCTCTGTTAAGTATTTGTATACCAGTATTATTACTGAATATACAACGATCTGGCTCCCCGGGCCGGACGGCTTTCGAAATTAGAAAAGAGAGAATGATTTTAGAGAAAAATAGAGCATTTTTAGAAAATATTTCGATTTTAGTATGTCTCGATGTTTTGTAATTGATTATTTACCAACTACTTAACCGAGACGGACATTTTTCGAAATATGATTTTAGAGAATTTCTCTCTTTCTCTAAAATGTAATGTGTGATATACAATTGTGTTATATTCTCCAAATTTTGCGGTTAATTTTTAGCGCCTTTTGAGAAACAATTAAGATTTTTGACCTCCGCGCCCGAAAAATCCTAGTGCAAGGTTCTTAGGGGAGCAAGAGGCAGTAATGTTCCTTGCTTACCCAATAAATCGCTTTTTGCCGGGCGGGAGGAAAAAGCTTCGAAAAAAGTGTTCCATGTCTCATTGAGAAGGCGTATAATTAACAGTGGCTGCATTCAGCGTGGGGCTATTTCTTCTCTAATGAGTTTGAGGTCATGTCTCCAGTTCACGCTAATCTGATCTTTTCAGCAACAGGGGTGCAGTCCAGTGTGTTTTCTTATCAAAATTTTGCTTAACCTCAAAAGGTAGAAAATGGACTCCATGGAAAATAAAAAAGTTTGTATGGCAAGATTTAATGAATTTACCCATGATTACCGGGTTTACAAGGAGGCACTTTCTGTTTTTGAGGCGGGTTATACTGTTTTGGTGGTAACTCTTGGAAACACAGGGTTTAAATCTGAGGTTGAACGGAAAGATGGTGTAAATGTTGTCCGGTGTGGTTTTAAATTTTCAAAGCATCCTAATTTACTGTTTCGCTACAGTGTTGATGTTCTGATCGTTTTGACTAACTTTTTTCTGTTTATTTATGAGCTATTCATTCAAGACGCTGACGTTTATCACGCCAATGATACCTATACCTTGCCCATGATTGCGATGGTGGCTAAGTTCCGGCGGGTTCCGTTCGTTTATGATGCCCCGGAACTGTTTACCGAACAATTTTTGTTCACTAACCCACTTCTTAAGGGATTTATACATCTCTTTGGTAAGATTGAAGAGTGGGCAGCCCGACGAGCGCAGGCGGTGTTCGTAACCGAACCATATACAGCCAGGGAACTGACCCAAAGATACCATCTTAGCCAGCTACCTGTAGTGGTTATGAACTGTGCTCCATATAGGGATGATTTACCTAAAGGAAACGGTTTTTATCAAAAACGCTATGGTTTTCCGGCTGGCAAGAAAATAATCTTATATCAAGGTTTGATTACTTGGGGCCGGGGATTATATGAAGCCGTTGAAGCCATGAAGTCGGTAGAGGAGGCGGTATTAGTAATTCAAGGCTGGGGAGAGGAAGAAAAGAAGCTAAAGACGTTTGTGCAGCAAGAGAGATTAGAGCGGCGAGTATTTATCTTGCCCCGCTGTCCCTTCAAATATCTGTATCTTTATGCAGCCAATGCGGATTTGGGCTTAACGATGATTCAACCTCTAACCCTTCATTATTACTATACCGCCCCCAATAAGCTTTTTGACTACATTATGGCCGAAATTCCTATAATTGCTACCGATCTCCCCTCTTTCAGGGATGTGGTAGGAAAATATAATTTGGGGTATTTGGTTCCCAAAGTAGAACCATGGGCTATCGCTGAGGCCATAAACCATGCCATGAGTCATCCGGAGGAACTAGAGGAGATCCGACAAAACCTCTGCCAAGCCAAAAAAATTTTCTGCTGGGAGAACGAAGCTCAGAAACTGCTCTCTGTATATGTTTCTATCCTTACTGACAGAAGCCATTGATAAGAAATTTACTCATCATTTATGATCTCACAAAATCTAATAGCTCCTTAGCCCGATGGCGGGCGGTATGCTCGGCCAATACCCGTTTTCTGGCCATCTTACCCATAGATTTCCGGAGCTTAGGCTGAGAAAGCAATTCCTTATAGGTGTGGAGTGCTTCCTCTAAGTTATGCACCACCAGTATCTCCTTGCCCACCTCAAACCATCTCTCCAACCCGTTCTGGGGGCGGGAGACAATGCAGCAGCCCAGGGAAGCCAGCTCAAAGAGGCGGCAGGAGGACGAGGCATATATTGAGGCGTGAGTGGTGCGGGGAATATTTAGATTGATCTTGCTCCGGCAGCAGAATTGTCTAAAGACGTTCAAGGGGACATTTTCTACATGTTCCGTTTCCCCCAAATCCAACCCTTCATAATCCCTGCCGCCTAAGACAAAACGATGTTTGGGCATCTTACGGCTGGGTTCTGTGAGCATTAGCTCTATCCATTCTTTGCGGTAGCGATAACCTACGCCGTAGAAAAACACGGCTATATCTTGGACTGTATCCACAGGTGCATAAAGACTGGGATCCACCCCCCAAAATATGGGTTTAACTTTCTTGGCGCCAAGCTTTAGGAGTTCAGGTGCTCCGCCTTCTGAGTTGGATATAAATCCGTCGTATTCAGATAAATTGGTATCTTGGTATACCTTCCTGGAAAGATTATCGGCAAATTGGGGCAGGCTCCAAGGAACATCCGAATCATAGAAAAAAAACGGAACATTGTAGGAAGACTTTATTTGGGTCGGCAGACCAGCTAAGTAATTAATTAATACATCAAAAACAATTACTGCATCTACATTTCTCTCGTTTTCAATTATATGCCTGACATGTTTTTCCCATTTTGATCCGATCAAGGACGGGATTAGGGCGTTACTGATTTTATTGATAAGATTTTGGGGGGGGGCATTAACTTTTTGTTGCGGCTTATAATCCTGTTGGTTGCTGCCGCTTCTGTTTTTCAACATCCTTTTGATGCTTGCAAAAAAACTTACCTCATATAAGCATGGGTTAGGATAGACCCGCCACCAGGGGCTTTCTATAGCCTCTCCCTGGTAGGCGGTAGCAATTACATCCACCCCGAGCTCATACAGCCCCTTAAGAAGCTGCCACCAAGCCGGGATGCAACCATACCGGTACTTCAAATCCAGAGCCGAGCAAATAGCCAATAGTTTCATACTATTATCCTCCCCATTTGCTTATACCACTCTATCGTGTTCCTCAAGCCCTCCTCCATGGAGGTCTGGGCCGCAAATCCAAACTCCTGTTGGGCGCGGGAGGTATCCAGCATCCTTCTTGGCTGCCCATCCGGTTCTGAAGTATCCCAGACAATTTCACCTTTAAATCCGGTTAATTTTACTATAAGTTCCACTAAGTTCTTTGTTGAGATTTCAAATCCTGCTCCCAGGTTCACCGGGTCGGGTTGGTTGTATCTTTCGGCGGCCAGAAGAACTCCTTCGGCGGCATCCTCCACATAGAGAAATTCACGGGTAGGTTTGCCAGTCCCCCAAACGATGATGTGATCGTCCCCTCGTTCCATAGCCTCAAGGCACTTCCTGATGAGGGCCGGGATAACATGGGAGGTTTGTAGATCAAAGTTGTCCCCTGGGCCATAAAGGTTGACCGGCAAAAGATAGACGGCATTAAAACCGTATTGCTGCCGGTAGGACTGGGCCTGCACCAGCAGCATCTTCTTGGCCAGCCCGTATGGGGCGTTGGTCTCTTCAGGATAGCCGTTCCATAAGTCTTCTTCCCTAAATGGTACTGGCGTGAACTTAGGGTAGGCACAGATAGTCCCCAGCGCCACGAATTTCTCGAGGCCCATCTTCCTGCCAACCTCCATCAGCTGCACCCCCATCATGAGGTTATCGTAGAAAAACTTGCCTGGGTTAACCCGGTTGGCGCCAATGCCTCCCACCTGTGCGGCAAGATGAATAACGATATCCGGTTTCCCGTCACGGTAAAGCCTGCGAACAGCTTCCATCTCCACCAGATCATAATCTTTGCTCCGGGGAACAAAAATGTCCTCACAGCCCCGCCTTCTTAGTTTCTCGACCACAAAGGAACCCAAGAATCCCGCCCCGCCGGTAACCAATACCCGCCTGTTTTCCCAAAACCGCATCTCTTTATCCTTTAATTACTTTGTTCTTAGTCCAATGTATCCCTTTATCGGCAAGTATCTTCTTCCCTTCGCCAACTGGCGCCAAGCCGATAAGTTCCAAATCCGCATCCACCATGATCTTTACCAGTTCCCTAAAGGTTACCTTTGGGGCCCAGCCCAGTTTATTCCTGGCTTTTGCTGGATCAGCCAGTAGATAGTCAACCTCCGTCGGTCTAAAGTATCTTTGATCTATCTCAACCACTACATCGCCGACACTCAGGTTTGAAGAAAGCCCCGGCGTCATGGCCAATGAACTCACCAGACCCTTTTCACTTGTACCTCTACCCCTCCATTCTATTTCAATTCCCAAATAGTGGAGCGCAAGTTCGAGAAACTCCCTCACCGACCGGGCATCTCCAGTGCCGATAACATAATCCTCCGGCTCATCTTGCTGAAGCATCAGCCACTGGCACTCGATATACTCAGGAGCAAATCCCCAGTCCCTTCTGGCGTCAAGATTTCCAAGATACAGTTTTTTCTGCCTCCCGGCCACAATATTAGCGATAGCCTGAGTTATCTTCCTGGTTACAAAAGTTTCCCCCCTTCTGGGGGATTCATGATTAAATAATATTCCATTGCAGGCAAAAATATTATATCCATC
>QIEW01000136.1 GCA_003230535.1 bacterium | reverse complement strand
GAGCATGTTTTATGGCAAGCTTCGGGTTAAGCCAGGTAGTGAAAGCGGTGGCGGTGTGTTCATGTTCGCCTTCAGGGCCATGTTTGTGGGTAACGGCCCCTTCAAGCTTTATATACTGACCAAAAAACTTATAAGAGGTATCGACCATTTTCGATCTTGAGAGACTGACTTTAGATATCCAATGGGCATAAGCGGCGCCGTTGAGCAGAATTAAGTCGGCCTTCTGATACGCTATAATTGTGTTAAGATCAGGAAGCCAGTAGGCGGGGTCCACATCAGGAGGCGCTGGAAATTCAACCCGGACGCTGCCGTCGGCGATACGTTCGGTAAAATATTTCAGGGGATAGTTCACCACATACACCCTGGGAGATTTGTCATCAGATGCCGCTGAGGAGAAGTCTGAACCTAAAAAAACAATGAAAGTGAAGATTAACAAAACAGCTAAAAGATATTTACAATGTCGCCGCCTACGCATTTTTAACACCTTCTACGGTATGGTATGGTATCATATAATAAAGGTAAATAATATCTCATTTGCGAATATTGACGTTAGTATAGATATAACAGAAGCAAGCCCAAAACTGACCAGCAAAATAATAGATATTTCAGAAGATAGGAGCCCTGTAATCTTCCAACGGCTACAGCCTAGCTTAAACATGGTTTCCATTTCCCGATGTCGCAAGCGTAGGGACAACATAATAACCAGAACCAGAGAGAGAACCGTGGCAATGCTAACTGCTATCAATACCGCATCCAGGACATGTTTTATCTCAAAGATAGTTTCGATCAACTCTTCAATCACATCAATCGGTCTGACAATTTGAGAAGTCTCGTTTTTAGCAAGATAACGACCCCTCAAGAGGGCGCCTGATTTTTGATCATGAGGCACGGCGATAACGGCGGTTATGGGAAAATTGGATTGATCGCCATGGAAGTGGAAAGAGTTAATATTCTCTCGGGTGATTTCAGTATAATGAAGCAGCTTTGCGCTTGCGGTATAAGTGTTTTTATCCTGGTTAAGAAGTATCTGAGGGTCCTCAACTTTGGCAAGATCCTGATGTCCATGCCCCAGACCTTCAATAACCCAGGCGGTCTTCAAATCTACGAAGACGGCCTCATCATCGGGAGTGTGTGAGATATTAAGAACCCCCGCCACATTCATTTTCAACGGGTAGATACCAGCCAGATCGAAAAGGCTTTCCGGCGAAGACAAAAGACTGTCCCCTGGTTTCAGATCAAGGCCTTCTGCTACCTTTGCCCCCACCACACAATCGCCGAGAATGGCAAATAACCTCCCTTCTTGTAAAGACAGGTTTCGGAATTCAAAATACTCCAAGGCGGTACCAATAATAGGGTGTCCTCTGGCCTTAAAACGAGCGTAAACCGGTATGGCATCAGCCAAATTGGATGCGTCAATACGGAAGGATTCCGCCATCGTTATCGTTTCCATAGGCTCAGACTGAAAATAGATGGTATTCATAACCAGATCCAAAGAACTACCCTTCGCGCCTACGAGTAACGGGGTAGAAAGAGCCCGGGCGGTAAGTTGTCTATCGCTTTCTGTGACCAACTTTTGCATTGCTATCGGCAAGAAAGTAATAATAGTAATTGCAGTAACCATTATGACGGTCTTTACCTTGTGAAAGAGAATGTAACGCCAAGCAATATAAATACTATCGATCACCGGCCGCCCCCATTGCTAACCCGGCTTATTCATGAATCCGCGGTAAACATTAATGATGTTATATTGGATACAGCTACTTACAAAATAACGGTCAAAAAACAAAATTTTCATGCAAATCACCGAAAACTCCCGCTATGGAAGCGACCAGCGGGAGCGTGTTTATGATCCCGAATTATTCGGGCTAAAATCTTTAAAATCGACCACCCGGTCGAACCTCTTCAGCAATTCGTAATCGTGAGTCACCGCCAGTAAGGTGGCGTTATGATCATCTACGCTGCGAAACAAGAGATCCAGGATGTGGGACTTGTTGACCGGATCCAGGTTTCCCGTGGCCTCATCCGCCAAAATCAGTTTCGGGCGAGTTAACAGTGAGCGGCAGATTGCGGCGCGCTGTTTTTCGCCGTGAGAAAGGTCATTGGCATACCGCTTCAGCTTGTCGCCGATGCCCATTGCCCGGGCGAGCGTTGAGGCGCGGGTACGCGCCTCTTTGTCCAGGGTAAGGGCATTAGTAATTCGGTAAGGATGAAGTATGTTATCCAGGACATTGAGATACTCAAGGAGCTCAAACTCCTGAAACACAAACCCAATGTTAGTAATACGAAAATCCCTTCTACCCGAATCACCAAGTTCGCTCACCTGAACCTCATCTACAGTAACATCGCCATTTACCGGCGTAACAATACCTGCGATGAGGTTGAGCAGCGTGGTTTTGCCCGATCCGCTCGGCCCGATCACGGCCACCTTCTCAGACCTCTCGACCATAAACTCAGGTATGTTTAATCGGAATTCGCCATCACGGTAATTAAACTCCAGAGAGCGTATATGAATCATGGTTCTGCTGCTACTGTTGAAGTTATTTCCTGCTGCTCATATTTGTCGATGCGTTTCTCTACCCATCAATTTAAAATGGACAGCGTACTAGCTACAGACCGGTAATTTGTATGAGCCATTTTGTTTTTTTTGTGCTGTCGGGTCCTCAGACCTGACAGCCTAAACGAGTGGCAGATTTCCTGAACCTGCCACCACCTGAATTGTTGGGTTTCGCAAGCTCAACCCAACCTTGTATAAAAGTCCGCACCGATAGGTGCGCTAGGTTCCCACTCGACTACTGCCATCGCTTCAGTGAGAGGAACTTACTGCATTACGCGTGCTGTTCCGTCCGGACGCCTCAACACTTGAACCAGATCTCCCTCCTCAAATGTTTCCTTTTCGTCCTTTCCCTGAACTATGGCTATGACCTCGCCGCTATCTAACTTTACGGTAATTTCCAGGCCTGTCTGACGGGTGGCGGCTTCCTCAATAGCAGAACCCGCCAGCGCTCCGCCAATGGCGCCGGCAGCTCTGGCTACGTTCTTCCCCGAACCGCCGCCTATAGTATTACCCAAAACAAAGCCCATGACCCCTCCCGCTATGGCGCCTGCTGGGGATTTGGTGCCTTCTATTTGGACTTCTCTCACCATGATCACTTCGCCTTTATCAACGGTTTGCACTCTTCTGGCCTCTTTGCGCGAGTAGGCGCTACCAGACATGCTTGAGGCACAACCCCCTGCCATGAGTCCTATGAGAATGACAAATAATCCAATTTTAACCGTCCTCATTTTTATCTCTCCTTTCATTTGTCCCGAATAATTCGGGATCATACATACGCTCCCGTTGGTCGCTTCCATAGCGGGAGTTTTCGGTAATTTGTATAAAAATTTTGTTTTTAAGCGTTATTTTGTAACTACCTGTATTCAAATAACATCATCAATGTTTACCGTGGATTCATGAATAATCCGGGTTGTTTGCTATCGATTGATGTTCATGGGCTGTTATAAGTTTATATTCCTTCTAAATAACTTCTATAGTGGATGACGTTATTTGTAAGTTTGAGTCCGCACAACCGATTGATATGTGTCGCTAAAAAATGCCTGCGGATGCTATCCGCTTAGAAATAGAATGACAGCGCTACAGCCGGGCCCTCTATTCTGGCGTCCAGCCCGAATTTGCTATCACCGCTGCCCCTTTCGTAGTCGATGTCATAAATGCTGTAGCCGGCAGTAGCGGATAACCATTCTAAGAACCGGTAATCAACGCCGGCAAAGAACTTCCAGGTGAGGTCAGAGGCAGTTCCAATGCCAAAACCTCCCACATCACCGCTTGTCACCAGGGTCAGCTTTTCAGTGAGGGCCAGCCCAATTCTCCCACCCACAAATGGCTCAACCCAATCCTCGCTTCCGCCAAGCGTTCCGCTCTTTCTGCCGATTTCCGGTCCGGCAAGGGTTATATCAAGCTCCTGTTTCAGGTACGCATAGCGTCCGCCGCCTAACAAAGCAAACATCAGCGCCGGTGTCCTCTTTCCTGACGAGGCGTCCCGAGCGGTTCCAAGCGGCACTGTACACAGCCGATGGATCAGTCCAAGCTCCAGACTTGTTTGCCTTATGTCCACAGCGATATCAGCATCGGCCTCCGGCTCTATAAGCTTAAAATCAAAATCACCATTCAGATCCGTAAACGCTCCGTTGACAAAATACCCCCAATCACCTTTCCAGGCCTCAAGACTTGCATTGAGCCCGAATACATCGAAGTTGTCCAGGAGATCACTAAAACTAAGGTCAAACTCACCGGTAACGCCGCTTAGTGTGGCATCACCTTCCATACCGACAAACGCAAATCCGGTGGTAAACTTGAATTTCCATTCGTCGGCGTCCGAAGCGGCCTCTTGAGCGTAGGCTGATGTGCTAATCAGCGCCATTAAAAGTGCAAAAATTACAATCGCCGCTTTTTTTTGTGTTTTCATACCTCCCTCCCTCCCTCTTGGTTGCCCTGCAAAATACAGGAATTTTCCCACACTTTTGTACAGCATATTCCATACTTTTGTACAGCATATTCCATCCATGTTCTTGACCTCCTTTACTCAACGTCAATTTGCTTCCCGGCCTGCTCCACCATCATCTTCATCCGCTTTTTCCCAAGTTATGGTATGCTTTGGTTGG
>QIEW01000151.1 GCA_003230535.1 bacterium | reverse complement strand
AAGCGATGATTATCCTTACCTTTTTTCGTTGGCTATTAGAACAAATCCCTTTGATCCCGATGCTTCCCCGGAATTCAAATAAGCAATTTTCTTATACAGGATAAGTTGGACTTGCCCTTAGCGCCGTGTCAACCGGAAATTGACGGATTAAATTTTTATTTTAGGTGGTGGCAGGTTCTCAAACCTGCCACCCATCTTATCCAGCCTGTCGGGTTTGAGAACCCGACAGCACATAAAAGCACATAAAGACTTATCTGGTTGTTTTATTTGCTCTGAATGAGTGGCAGGTTTCCTGAACCTGCCACCACCTAACCTAAAAAGTCCGCACCGTCGGTGCGCTAAGTTCTTATTTCCCCCTCACCCCAGCCCTCTCCCCCCAAGGGCGAGGGAGTTTTTAACATCTGAGGGCTACTTGGTATCCCTTCTCCCCTGGGGGAGAAGGGACTTAAGCTTCCTCTCCCCCGGGGGAGAGGATTGAGGTGAGGGGGAAGACATACGATAATTTATGCTTGACACAACACTACTAGAGCGTTTCAGTAAAATTGCGAACGAAGTGAAGCAATCTCGAATGTTGTGGGAAAACAAGGGATTGCTTCGCCGCTTCGCTCCTCGCAATGACAGTATTATTTGAAATCTTTTTAACAAAACGGACTACTACTCAACGGTGACGCTTTTGGCCAGATTCCGGGGTTGATCCACATCACAGCCGCGGTTTATTCCGGTGTAGTACGCAATAAGCTGAAGAGGGATGCTGGCTAAGATTGGGGCCAGCCAGGCAATTGTTCGGGGTATCCGGATAATCTGGCTGGGAAGGTCTGCTATGGGGGGAATCACCTCGGCAATCTGTCCGTCATCTTCGTAGGCTACTGCAATTACCGGCGCCTGGCGGGCGATTACCTCCATAATGTTAGAGACCATTTTCCCCCGCACCCGATCTTGAGTCAGCAGGGCAATGACCGGGGATTCCGGCGTGATGAGGGCGATATTACCATGTTTTAACTCGCCTGCGGCGTAGGCTACCGCGTTAATATAGGAAATTTCCCGCAGCTTTAACGCCCCTTCCCTGGCAATGGGGTCATCCAGGCCCCGGCCAATGAAGAAGCAGTCATTGAAGCGGAAACCTGAATTATTCCCAGTATCCTTAGAAGCCAACCAGCGGCATAATTCCAGAACCGGTTTGCTGTTATCCAAGATACTTTGCACTTGGGCTGGCAGAGCCATCAAGCTATGCGCAATATCCTCCATTATACCGCCGGCAATTCTACCTGCATGTTGCGAGAAGCGCAGCGCCAAAAGGAACAAGGCAATCTGCTGGGCGGTAAAAGCTTTGGTGGAAGCTACCGCCACCTCGGCTCCCGCGCGGGTGTGAAGCGTCCAATCGGCCTGGCGGGACATGGTACTGGAAACTACATTGACGATGGCCAACACCCGTGAACCCCTGGCTTGGGCTTCGGCAATTGAGGCCAGGGTATCGGCGGTTTCCCCTGACTGGCTAATGGCGATTACCAGCGAGCGCTTATCCAGAATAGGATTGCGGTAGCGAAACTCGGAGGCTAAATCCACTTCCACCGGAATGCGAAGCAGATCTTCAAAAATATGTTCTCCAATCATAGCTGCATGGTATGCTGTTCCGCAAGCTACAATGTATATCCGCTGTAAATTTGACAAAAAACCGGCGGGGAACTCTATTCCTTCCAATTTCACCAGTCCATCACTATTGAGGCGGCCCCGCATGGTATCCAAGATACTTTTAGGCTGCTCTTCTATCTCTTTTAGCATAAAATGGGAGTAGCCGCCCTTATCGACCTTTCCGTTTTCCCATTCAATCTGCTGGATATCTTTGGAGACTTTATCCCCGCTAAAATTACTCACCGACACCCCGTCAACAGATATCTTAGCCATCTCGCCATTCTCGAGTATAATAAACTTCTTAGTATAAGACAGAAGGACAGGTATATCGGAGGCGACAAAGTTCCCCCCTTGACCGCAACCGATAATCAAAGGGCAATCCTTCCGGGCTACTATCAGGCTGTGGGGATGATGTTGGCTGAGCGCTACTAAGGCAAAAGACCCGATAAGACGCTGTATGGCTTCCCTAACCGCTTCTTCCAGATTTCCTGTATAATGTTCCTCCACCAGATGGACGATAACTTCACTGTCGGTATCTGACAGAAGAGTATGGCCTTGCTGTTGAAGATGACGCCGGAGTGGCAAATAATTCTCTATTATTCCGTTATGAACACAGGCTATATGACCCTTGCAGTCTAAATGGGGATGGGCGTTCTTATCGGAGGGCTCTCCATGAGTGGCCCAGCGGGTATGCGCAATACCAATGCAGCTTTGCAACCCAACCCGTTTTACCTCCTCCGCCAACGGGGCCACTTTCCCTTTACGCTTGATGACTTTTATTCTGTTTTCCTCTAATACGGCAATCCCCGCTGAATCATACCCGCGATAAGAAAGCCGCTCCAATCCCCCCAGCATTATCTCCACTCCATCGGGAATGTTGCTCTGTAGACTGCTAACGCAACCTATAATCCCACACATATTCCTCCCTGTTTTTTAGAAAAGTTTTCTAATTATCTTGTATAGAACTCCGGTTATACTAAGCTGTTATTCAACTTATTATATTATTTACGATAAACTCCATCCTGTCCCTTATCGCTCACCGGCGATCTTCGAAAATAATGCCGCTGATTGATATTATACCATTATGATCGCCTTCAGGGATTCGTTTTTAACGAATAAACTAAATTAGGCTGCCTGGCAGTTCTATAATAAATTTGGCTCCGCGCGGTCGATTTTCCTTTACGCGTATGGAGCCGTGATGTTCGTTAACGATCCGGTGAACAATGGCCAATCCCAGTCCCGTACCACTCTTTTTGGTTGAAAAATAGGGCAAAAATAATTTTTCTTGGTCTTCGGGCGGAATACCATTTCCCTGATCGGCCACCTCAATCCGGGTGGTCTGATTTTTTGTGTCAAAGAAAGAGTTAACTTTAATTTCATTACTTCCATTGGTAGCTTGGATGGCATTGTCTATGAGATTTACCAGCAAGCGCCTCATTTGCAGGGGATCTACGTGAAGAAAGGGTAATTTCTGGGAGAGTTGGGTAGTAATGTTTATCCCCGCCGGCAGGGCGGAATAAAGCGCCACCGTATCCCTGATGACTTTATCTAAGTCAGTCGGTTGCAGCACGGCTCCAGGCATCCGGGCAAAGTCGGAAAATTCATTTACCAAAGCCTTCAGATTGTCTACCTCGCGGATAATGGTGTCAGAACACTCCTTTAAAACCTTGCTATACTCTGGAGCGCCCTGCTCAAATTTTCGGCGTAAACGTTGGGTACAAAGTAGGATTGGGGTAAGGGGATTCTTAATTTCATGCGCTATCCGCTGGGCTACTTCCCGCCAGGCGGCCGACTTTTGTGCTTTAATTAAGTGGGTGAGATCTTCCAGCACCACCACCAAACCTAAATAGTTCTGGCCTCCATCCCGTAACACCGCCCCGGAAGCCAAAAAAGTGTTCAATCTAGTTCCATATTCCAACCGGATCTCCCGCCGGTAGCGTTCAAGATATCTGTGCTGTAATTTCTCAATCAAACTTCGAATCCCAATAAACCCAGGACCGCAAAAGGCCTTTTTATAAGGCAGACCGATTATCCTTTCGGGCTTTAACTTCAGCATTTTTACCGCTGCTTTGTTCATGGTGCCTAGTCTTCTATTTTCCCGGTCCAAAGAAAAAACGCCGGCGGCAGTATTGTCCAGCACCGTCTCTATATAGTGTTTACCCCGCTCCAGATCCAGATTGCTCTGTGTTAAATCCAGATTGACTTTCTCAATCTCAGCTTTGTTACGCTGGAGATCACCGGTCATTTGATTAAATGAATCTACCAATATTTTTATTTCATCATCCGCTTCAGCCTCCACCTTGTAGTCTAAATTTCCGGCGGCCACCTCCCTGGTTCCCTCGGCCAGTTTCTGAATAGGGACTGTAATTCCCCGCGCCAGTTGGAAGCCAACCCAAATAGAAGAGAACAGAATAATCAAGGTGGCCATCAACATAATCATCGTATAGGCTGACTTTAGAGGAAGTTTATAAATTTTCCGCCGCCGATACTCCTCATATGAGTTACGAATATCGGCTACTTCAGCCATTAAACTGTAAGGATCATAATAATTAAACAACACTACTCCCACCACGTCAGTCTTAATCCATTTAGAATAGATCGGGACCACGCCATTTACTAAATTGCCGGTATTTGTTTTCCGGACAATGGAGAATGACTGACCCCGGAGCCCCCTTTTCATCAACTCCGCCGTGGAGGCGATAAAGTTACTTTCCGGCAGCCGAGGATTGGTAATAGAAACTATCTCATCTCCGGCTGTCCCGACAATTTTGACTATCCCCAGGTTAGTGTCAACCTGTCTTTCGCGAACCAACGGTTCTAAGAGCTTTAAGTTGCCGGCATCAAGCATTCGCTCTCGGGTGGCTAATGCGCTGATCTCATTAGCCGCCTGGAACGCTTTGCCTAAAGAGGTCTCGTAGTAGCTCTGGGCAATGATGAGCGCTTTCTTTAACGACTCCTCATTTTGGGTTTTAAACCAGCCTTCAATAGTGTTACTTACAATGTTGCTGGTAACTAAGAACAGCGCTACCGCCGGCAACAATGAAATTGCAACAAAGGCCAATACCAGCTTAGCCTTGAATTTTGTCCCCAATACATTCCGCCGCCGCTCCAGATATAATTTTATCAACTGTCGCAGCACCAGAAGCACCAGCCCCATCACAATAACCAGATTTACATTTAGGAGAGTAAACAGCTGGAGATTATTGTAGAGATCCACCGGTGAACGCAGTTCATACACCAGCGACTCGACAGAAATAAGCATCACGATCAGCAGCAGAATGCCGGTGATAACTAGTCGCTTACGCTTTTTGGCTTTGCCTTGTACCGCGGCGGAGTTGATGCGTTGGGGCAACGGTGACTGGCGCCTTTTCCGAAACACGTTCTTTCTCCCTGATTTTCTATGGATTAACCATTTTATAACAAGCCCTTATTTTTAAATGTAAGTCGGTACCAGCTAATCAAAGGCCGGAGATGATCTGGGATAGTTTGAAGGCGACTGTTTCTTCCATTTTAGCCTTGAGTCTGGCGAGCTTCTCTTCCAGATATGAGTACCTGAAAGCCAGTACCTGAGCGGCAAAAATAGCCGCATTGATAGCGCCGGCCTTACCCACAGCCATCGTAGCTACCGGCACCCCCTTAGGCATTTGCAGGATAGAAAGCATAGCATCCCAACCTTCCAAAGGAGGGGCGGCCACCGGCACCCCCACCACCGGCACAGTAGTATGGGCGGCAATTATCCCCGGAAGATGAGCCGCTCCGCCGGCGCCGGCGATTACTAATTCTATCCCTTTTTCGGTTAACTCACCGGCCAGAGCTATAGTTTTCTTAGGCGAGCGGTGAGCAGATAGAATAAATACCGGAGCTTCCACATCAAAAGCATCCAAAAGCTTTCTTGCATCTTGGAAAACTTCCAAGTCGGAACTACTTCCCAACACAATGGCTACTTTGGGCATATTCCCTCCTTCCATAGATACCCGCCGGAGTTTCTCTGAAGGCAAACTTATTTTCCTAAGTATTCAGGCAACCGCTCCAGGCTCAGGATTACTCTTTCTTTTGTATGACATTCCAATACCAAAGTCGGGTTCAACCTATGACTTTCCAGTTGTGCAAAAAAACCGGCGAAATCAATCTTTCCTTCTCCCAGCGCCAGATGTTCATCCAAAACCCCATGGTTATCATGCAGATGGACTTCCCCCAGCCAAGGCCCCAGAGCGTCCAGCCAGGAGGAAATACTCACCCGGCTAAACAGGTAATGGTGACCTATATCCAGACAATGCCCAAAACAGGGTGAGTTCAGCCTTGAAAACAGGCGATACAGATGATCCGGTTCCGGATCAAATACATTTTCCACCAGAATGCGAACCCCATAATCTTGAGCTTTTTGGACTACTTTGCTCCAGGTGTAAAGGCTGTTCTCCAACCACAGGTCTTTGTTGTTTCGGTAACGTAACTCATCATACCCCGGATGGAGAGTAATCTGCCGCGGAGATAGTTCCTGTACCAGTTCCAGTAGTCTTGTGAACCGTTGACAAGTTAGCTCCCGGATTTTTTTATCCACCGCCCCGGGGGAAAGATCCATGAAAGGACCATGAATAGTGCAAGTCAGCGCATTCTCTGATAACAACCGGCGAACTTTTGTTATTTCCTGACCCGTCGCCCGGTCTAAAACATCCGCATTAATATAAATCTCCGGAGAAAGACCCCGCTGAATAAGCTCAGGTAAGTTTTCAACAAATATAGGAAACGGCGTATAGACAAATATTTTCTTTCCCGCTTTTCCGTTTATCGTCATATGTTCTCTTAGCCCTCCAAGCGCTGGCTTTAGACTATCTTAGCTCCCAGCGCCTTATCCATATGTCGCAATCCCCAGTTATGCGCCTCCTCATCAAAAGATGCTACCGCGCCCCCGGGCACCTCCACTTCATAATTCCGGTTACGCAAACCCGCTACCGCATACAGAACACAGATATCCGTGCAGACCCCCACTACAGTAACTTTATCCGGGGCCAGCTCTGCTAATACCCCCTCTAACTTAGTGTTATAGAAAGGGTCAAAGCGCTTTTTGGGGATACGCAGCCCGGGGTATCCCGCCAACTCAGGGATAACTTCAGACTCCGGAGTACCCTCCACGCAATGCTTGGGAAACATGCGGAACTCCAAGTCATCAGGATCATGGGTATCACACAAAAATAACACCTTAACCCAGTCCCGTTCCTCAAGCAACGTCTTTACTTTGGGGATGATTTGCCGGGCTGCCGGACCGCAATATAAAGGATAGCCTTCCTCTAAAAATCCCCGTAACATATCCTCTACAATCAATACTTCCCTTGCCATATCAACACCCCCCGGCAATACAGCCGCAAAATAGAACATGATTACAGACCTGCTTTATACTACCATATTCGGAGATTGGGATGATATAATAAAAGATAAAAGCGATGCTCAATCCGAGCCTCATAATGTCAATGAATGATCCGGATCGAATAAATAACCATAATATTCCTTATTTGCCAATAATACAATATGTTACGTTTTATAAAACTTGCCGCCATCCTCATCTATTTAAAATTTACAGCTGTCTTCTTTGCAATAACTATGCTTCCCTTAATTTCAGCTTTTCTCTATAAGCGTTATAAGCGCAAATCAAAGTTATCTTCCGCTGTTTATCTTTTGGAACAATGTCTCCAACACAGCGTTTCGCTTCATAGTAAGCAATGTCATGAAATAACTAACTATATCCGTGAGATAATTACTTCTCTAACAACGCTTTGTCATTTCCCCCGGGAAACCGCCGCAGAGCCTTACAAAAACAGTTCCGTCTCTCCGGCACAGGCGCTGGATCTTTTCCCGCTGTTGTATGAAATATCCCAACCGGATAGCTGCTGTGAAACTATTTTCCAGGAAATATCAAAACTTCCGCGGAATATTGAATGTAAATCTACCATACAAGCTTTTATTGCTAAAGCGAAGCAGGCGGATGATCCATTAATCACCGAAGAGCTAAGTAAAGCCGAGGCCCTGCGGCGCAAATTTAAAAAGGTAAGAAAACGCAATAAAATATTGCTGTTCATTTTTTTCCCCCTTTACTGTATAGCTTCTCTTATTATTACTCGAGGTATCGTATTTAATGCTGAAAATTGGGAGACAGGAGTAGTTATCTACCTAATTTCATTTGCAGTACTGGTTTCATCTCAAAATTTCTCCTATTTTCGGATATCCCAAAAGTACCGCAAAAAGCATCATTAAACTTCCCTTTGATAAGCTCTAAGGGGCTTGGAAATATCCAATATGCCGTTTCAGGCTGAAAAGTAATGTTTTTTCTGTGGTGTCAGATTCAGGAAATCTGACGCCTCCTAAAACCGACAGTCAGGTCTGAGGACCTGACTGCACAAAAAGGGGGAGACAACGGGGTTCCCTTCCAAAGAGGGAGACAACGGGGTTCCCCCCTTTAATAAAGGGGGGCAGGGGGGATTTTTGCCTGCACTGAAAACATTCTATGTCAAGGCGAGCTATTTTAAGTAATCCGGTAGTTTTGTATCATCATCTGTCCTCGCTGAAGCGAGCTGCTCTTTTGTAACACCGGTTACATCCAGCAGGTTGGCCCCGCTCAGGTCGGCCCTGCGCAGGTTGGCCCCGCTCAGGTTGGCCCCGCTCAGGTCGGCCCTGCTCAGGTCGGCCTCGCTCAGGTCGGCACGTTTTCCTCCTTTAAAGTCAGTTTCCAACCAAAGTTTATGCTCCGCTAAAATATTTTTTAAATCAAACCCTTTACCC
>QIEW01000305.1 GCA_003230535.1 bacterium | reverse complement strand
GAATAGGCGGGCTGGTTATTGGAAGAATATAATCCGCTTGGTATAAGATCATTTCGTTTATGGAGAAGTTATCCAGGATAAACAGGATAGAAATGTTAAGAATGTATGAGGGACAGAAGAGAAGCAAGGAGGGGGGGGAATCTTAGACAACTCTGTGATTCCGGAGCTTCGCAACCAGAGTATCTACCATCCCGGCTACCGAACCGGTAAGCATTTCACCTTTGCCCTTAGGCTTAGGGGTGAAAAGTTTGGCCACTTTGGTGGGAGAGCCCGGGGTTCCAATCTTGGCCGGATCCAGATCGAGGTCTGCTTGGCGCCAGGCGGTGATCTGAGCTTTTTTGGCCCGTAGCTGGCCTCGTAAGGAAGGGAGACGGGGTTTATTTATCTCTCTGTTTACCGTGATTAGCGCCGGGAGCGATGTTTCTATTACATCACAGCCTTCATCCATTACCCGCTCCACCCGCAGATATCCCGGTTTTATTTCCTCTATTTTCCGCACATATGCTATCAACGGTATTCCCAGGAACTCCGACAGCTGCGGCCCTACCTGAGCAGTATCCCCGTCTATGGCCTGCCTGCCGCAGATAACCAGGTCATAGCTCCCTAATTTAGCTATCCCCCGGGAAAGGGTGTATGAGGTTGCCAGCGTATCCGAGCCGGCAAAAGCCCTGTCGGAAATGAGTATCCCCTCATCCACACCCATTGAGATCGCCTCCCGGAGGGCCTCCACAACCTGCGGCGGCCCCATGCTCAAGGCCGCGACCTTCCCGCCGCAACGCTCCCGCACCCGCAGGCCCTCTTCTAAAGCCTGCATATCATAGGGATTAATTATTCCCGCCGTACCCTCCCGAATTAGATTATTGGTCTCCGGGTTGATCCTGACCTCGGTGGCGGCCGGAACCTGCTTAATGCAAACCACAATCCTCATCTACAATCTACTGCCTTCCCCACGGGATTTACTATCTTTTTTTACCCTTACCGGCCGCTTCTTTAATTAATTGCGCCGCAATAACATTGCGCTGGATTTGATTAGTCCCCTCATAGATTTGGGTGACCTTAGCATCCCGCATCATCTTCTCCACCGGATACTCCCGCGTATATCCGTAACCGGCCAGGATTTGCACCGCATCCACAGTCACCCGCATAGCTGTGTCTGAGGCAAACAGCTTCGCCATGGCGGAGGTTTTTGCTGCATCCTTGGCCTTGGCGTCTACATTTTTAGCGGCGGCATAAACCAGCGTCCGGGCCGCCTCAGTCTGGGTCGCCATATCCGCCAACATATGTTGGATAGCCTGGAAGGATGAGATTGGTTTGCCGAACTGCTTCCGCTGTCTGGAATAGGCCAGCGACTCGTCTAAGGCGCCTTGGGCTATCCCTACAGCCTGAGCCCCAATCCCCGGCCTGGTACAATCTAAGGTCTTCATGGCTACCACAAACCCCAGACCTTCCCGTCCCAAAAGATTTTCCCTAGGGACGCGGCAGTTCTGGAACACCAGCTCCCTGGTGGACGAGCACCGGATACCCATCTTCCTCTCCTTTTTGCCGAAGGAAAACCCTTCCCAACCTTTTTCCACAATGAAGGCCGATGCTCCGCGGATTCCCTTCTCTTTATTGGTCATGGCAATCACCACATAGGTATCGGCCTCACCGCCGTTGGTAATCCAATGCTTGTTGCCGGATAATACATAACAATCGCCGTCTTTGACCGCAGCAGCCTGGATATGTGAGGCGTCACTTCCTGCATTGGCCTCCGTCAATGCAAACGCAGCTAATTTCCTGCCGGCGGCAATATCGGGGAGATATTTGTGTTTTTGCGCATCGGTACCGAAAAGCAGGATCGGGTAGGCGCCCAAACCAGAGGCGGCATAAGTCACCGCCACCCCGCCGCATACTTTGGAGAGTTCCTCAATAGCCAGGCAGAACTCCAGGCAGCCGCCGCCCAACCCTTCATATTCTTCCGGTATATACACCCCACACAAGTCGGAGCCGGCCAGTATCCGCATGATATCCCAGGGAAACTCCTCCTGCTCATCCAATTCAGCCCGTACGGGCAGGATCTCTTCCTCGGCCACCCGGCGCGCCAGATCCCTGATCATCTCCTGCTCTTCCGTCAAAAAATATTCCATAATAATCCTTCCTGTGAAGCCAACTTCAGCTACCACCTGACAAGAGATGAGGCCCAGGTAAGTCCGCTGCCGAAGGCGGACAGCAGCGCTAAATTTCCGGATTTTAACCGCCCGGTGCGGACGGCCTCATCAAGGGCGATAGGGACAGAGGAAGCTGAGGTATTCCCATATTTATCGACCACGGAGCAAACTTTCTCCATGGGCAGGGACAGATACTCTGCGACAGCCTTTATAATCCGCTGGTTAGCCTGATGGGGGATAAATAAATCTACATCCTTACTGGTATATCCATGTAGTCGCAATATATACCTGGCAGATTCCGTTAAACTTCTCACGGCAACCTTAAATGTCCCGCTACCGTTCATTTTAATATAATGGAGGCGGTCATTTACGGTAGCAACAGTAGCGGGCATCTTGGATCCACCGGCCGGAATTTGCAGGATTTTTGCCAGCGAGCCATCAGTATAAAGCTGGACATCAATAACTCCTCTCCCGGGTTCATCTTCTCCAGCCTCCAAGATAATCGCCCCGGCGCCATCGCCGAATAGAATGCAGGTATTGCGATCCTGCCAGTCAACCACCCTGGACATGACATCCGCTCCGACAACCAATATCTTGCCGGCTGTTCCGGCCTTAATATACTGGGTGGCCACAGAAAGAGCATACAAAAAGCCGCTGCAAGCCGCATTAACATCAAAGGCAGCGGCCTTACTAGCTCCCAGCCGGTGTTGCAGTAGGCAGGCTGCCGCCGGAAAAAACATATCAGGAGTAAATGTAGCCAGGACAATCAGATCCAGATCCGCCGCCGAAACTCCCGCGCTCTCCATTGCCTTTTTCGCCGCCGCCGCCGCCAGGTCCGAAGTAGCCTTCCCCTCTTCCAGCACCCGGCGTTCCCGAATACCTGTCCGAGTGTTGATCCACTCATCCGAAGTATTCACCATTTTCTCCAAATCAAGGTTGGAAATTACTTTTTCCGGAACACAAGAACCTGTTCCGGAAATTATAGCTGTCGGCACAATTTTATCCCTTTACCCGAATAATTCGGGATTATAAACACGCTCCCGCTGGTCGCTTCCATAGCGAGAGTTTTCGCTGATTTGTATGAAAACTTTGTTTTTTGGCCGTTATTTTGTAAATAGCTGTAGTCAAATAACATCATCAATGTATACCGTGGATTTATGAATAATCCGGGTAAAATTATTAAACCCAAAAAATCAGGAGGCATTTTCCTTTGGAGCTACACTGTGGCATGACATAAAGCCAGGTTCTTCTCTATATGCTGGTATATTCCGGAGCCTGCATACTCGGCAGCTACCCGAATAGCATTTTTAATAGCTTTTGCCGAGGAGCTTCCGTGACAGATAATGCAAGCTCCCGCTACGCCTAAGAGCGGCGCGCCCCCATATTCCGAGTAATCAATCCGTTGTTTTATCCTTCGCAGAGAAGGTTTAAGCAATAAATATCCTAATTTAGTTTTCCAATTCCGCTCAAACTCCCTCCGCAAGAAAATCATAATGGTCTCGGCTACCGCCTCACTAATTTTCAGGCTTATATTACCGGTAAAACCATCGCAGACGACTACATCCGTCTTTCCATTATAAACTTCACTGCCTTCTACATTACCGATAAAATTTATATTCGCCCCCTCGAGAAGCTCCAATGTTTGCTTGGTAAGCTTATTTCCTTTGGTGCGTTCTTCCCCGATATTAAGCAGCCCCACGTTAGGGCGCTCTATTTTTAGCACTTTCTGGGCATAACAATAACCCATGACAGCGAATTGCAACAAATGGTTGGGTTTACAGTGGACGTTCGCCCCGGCATCCAGCATCAGGGAATAGCCTTTCAGGGAAGGGAGCAGGGCGGCAATCCCCGGACGCTCAACTCCCGGTATTCTCCCTATGATGAGTGTGGCCGCCGCCATCATAGCCCCGGTGTTGCCGGCGCTGATTACGGCCTGAGCCTCCCCCTTCTTTACTAATTCGACTGCCTTTATCAGCGAGGAACCCCTCTTCTGCCGCAGTACCGCTGAAGGTTGCTCATCCATACCCACTACCTCCACGGCCGGTAAAATCTCTACCGGTAAACCTGCGACCCCGTATTTGGATAACTCCTGTTTAAGCGCTTCTTCCCGACCTACTAACACAAGGGGGTATCCATACTCCCTGGCGGCTAATACCGCCCCTTCCACCACCACCCGGGGAGCATGATCGCCTCCCATTGCATCAATGGCAATTTTCATTGGTATGGCGTCAGCCCTCTTCTACCACAACTATCTCACGGTTACCATAGTAACCGCAATTCAAGCAGACCCGATGCGGGAGTTTTACTTCCTCACATTTAGGGCATAAAGAAGTATCTAAAGCGGTCAGCTTACGCTGGCTTCTCCTTTTTCCCTGCTTGGCATGTGAGAATCTTCGTTTAGGATTTGGCATAATTTATTCTTACCTCACAATTTTTAGACCACAAACCATCCTGTTACCCGAATAATTCGGGATCATAAACACGCTCGGAGTTGGTCGCTTCCCGGTAATTTGTATGAGCCATTTTGTTTTTTGACCGTTATTATATAAGCACCTGTATTCAAATAACATCATTAATGTTTGCCGTAAATTTATAAATAATCCGGATTACATTGCCAACAGAAAAATATATATTTTTATGACCATGATTGTCAAGGACAAATAACGGATCCCACCTGTGCTGGCAAGGTAAAGTGGCCACCGCTAGCCATCCTTTTTATAATTGCAGTCGGACTGGTTACAACAGAGATATGTTTTGCCGGCTCTGGATTTCTCCTCCAGGAACTTTGCTCCACACTGAGGACAGGGCTCCGCTATGGGTTTGCCCCATAACAGGAATTTGCATTTGGGATATTGAGTGCAGCTATAAAATGTTCTTCCTTTTTTGGAGCGACGTTGAGACAAAAAGCCGGAGCACCCGGACTCCGGACAGGGAATATCCAGGGATACCGGTTTAGTAAACTTACATTTAGGATAAGAAGAGCAAGCCCAAAACTCACCATACCGTCCCCTTTTAAGAAGCAGAGGCGAGCCGCACAGATCGCACTTTCCTCCCTCAGGGGCAGGTTCCGCCCCGGTTTGATTTGCCCCCCCGGGAGCATCATCCAGCGGCTGAGTATAACGGCACTCCGGATAGCCCGAGCAAGCCAGGAAATGTCCAAAGCGTCCAAACCGCTTGAGCATCTTCTTCCCGCAATCAGGGCAAACAATATCCGTTTCCTGGACTTCCTGTTTCAAGTTGCGCATACTGGTTTCCGCTGCCTTTAGGCTGTCAGAAAACGGGCCCCAAAACTGACTGAGAGTGTTTACACAATTTTTCCGCCCATCCTCTATATCATCCAGCCGCTCTTCCATCTTGGCGGTAAAATCAACGTTTAATATCTCAGGGAAGCTCTCCACCAGCAAGGAGGTCACCATCTGTCCCAGTTCGGTGGGGTGAAATCTGCCTTTATTTTTGGAAGCATATTTTCTGTTCTGGATAGTAGAAAGTATGGCGGCGTAAGTGCTCGGTCGGCCGATACCTTTTTCCTCCAGTTCTTTCACCAGCGTGGCCTCAGAATAACGCGGCGGGGCTTGAGTAAAATGCTGAGCGGGAATGAGCTCATGCAGAGTAAGCTTCTGCCCAACTTCCAATGGAGGGAGAATGGCCGGTTCTTGTTCCTCTTCCTTTTCATCCTTGGCCTCCACATAGAG
>QIEW01000080.1 GCA_003230535.1 bacterium | reverse complement strand
AGCATAAAACAGCGGGGCGATAAACCCGTCCACCGTACTCTCCGCTACCGACTCCACCGCCGCCCTGACCACACCCTCCTCATCCAGACGATCTACATCCCGCCCTACCAGATGCCGGAGCCCCTGCCTGGCTTTCGGTATGTCTCCCCGGGCTAGAGAGTTTTTGACACATTGTGCTGCGTCCCCCAAGGAACGGGCGGAAAAACAGCTATAGATAAGCAGGACGGACACCACCGTCCCCAACCAGGGGGCTACCGCCTCAAGTAAGCTTACCATCGCCGCCGCCAGACAGTAAGTAATGCCGATAACCCCTAAGCAGAGGCCGATACCTGCCAGTCGCTCCCTGGAAGCATCGGGCTCGGGGAGATAGCGGCGCAAAACCCCCTCTCCGGCGCTGATCAGCCAACCGATACCCACTACCGGATGCCAACGCTCGGCAAACCACGCCGGATCGCCTAACAGTAAATCCAGGATGTAAGCCGCTAATACCAAGTTGCAATCAAACATATAGATATCATATAGATGTTTCGGCCTGTCTCAGGCCGAAACTACTAAAGGGGTGCGCTACCCTTGACACTTTCGGCTTGAGGACAAGCCGAAAGATCAAACCCGTAGGGTATTTTACTTACATACCCCAATTATTCGGTATAGTAATTCCATATCTATACTCCGGCGGACAGAGCAAGCAAGCCGCCGGTAGGCTTCCTCCCGCCGCTCCCGGTAGTTGCCTGGTTTATCAGGCGCCTGTCCCATGAATGGGGCGCCCACAGTATCTCCCACCCCCAGCCCTGTTTCGGCTTCAGGAGAAGCCGAAACATCAACATCACGCGGTGTGGCGCTAGCGTCATTGCGCAGCCGCTCAATATATGCCCGGCGGAAGCCGTCATTATCAAACAGTCCATGCAGATAGGTTCCCCAAACCTTAACATCATCGCTTACCATTCCGTCCGGCTCGTCTGCCTCAAGGCCGGAACGCCGCTTTATTCTGAAGGCCGGTTGCTGCTCCTCAGATAGGGAATATGTCTTCCCCATATGTATTTCATAGCCTTTGACCGGCCCTTGGTAGAAGGGCAGGCAGCATTCCGCCTCCACCTGGGCGGTCTGTTTATCGGGGGAAAATCCGGTCTCTGTTGGAAGCAACCCTAAGCCCCGCTGCGTACCACCCTCCGCCTCTATTTTATGCGGATCAACTACCCGCTGCCCCAGCATCTGATAACCGCCGCAGATCCCCAGGACAGGCACGCCTCGCGCCCGAAAATCCTTAATTTTTTGAGCGTACCCATAATCCCACAGATAGCGCAAATCGGCCAGAGTATTCTTGGTGCCGGGAATAATGATGAGGTCGGGTCGGGTAAACCCCTGCCCGTTGCGGATATACCGCAGCTCCACCCCGGGCTCATGCTCCAGCGGATCAAAGTCGGTATAGTTGGAGATATGAGGAAGCGCCAGGACCTCTATTTTGAGTGGTGCAAGATGAGATGTGAGAGGTGAGTTGTCATGGGTAGGTTGTGGGCCGCTGAATTTCCCCTCCGGCAGTTGATCCTCCTCCGGCAAACCTATCCTCCCCAGATACGGGGTTACTCCCAGAAGAGGTTTACGGGTTTTTTGCTCTAAAAACTCCAAACCCGGCTCCAGGAGAGTTATATCTCCCCGGAACTTATTGATATGCAAGGCCCTAATACGGCGGCGGCGGCTTGGGGAGAGCAGGGAGAGCGTCCCCACCAGAGCCGCAAATACTCCCCCGCAGTCTATATCACCCATCAGGATCACCGGCGCATCCACCATCTCCGCCAGCCGCATATTAACCACCTCGCACTCCTGGAGGTTAGGCTCGGCAGGACTCCCCGCCCCCTCTATCACAATTACCTCAAACTGAGAGGCCAGGCGAGCATATGACGCCTCTATATTAGCGATAGCCTGGGGCTGCCAGGCATAATACTCCCTGGCGTTCATGTTCCCTATTGGCCGGCCATGGACGATGACCTGGGAACCTATGTTGGATACCGGTTTAAGCAGGATAGGGTTCATGTCCACCGATGGCTTTATACCAGCCGCTTCCGCTTGCATAGCCTGCGCCCGGCCTATCTCTCCCCCGCTTGCGGTCACCGCCGAGTTCAAGGCCATATTCTGCGACTTGAACGGCGCTACCCTCCATCCATCCTCAGCCAGAATACGGCAGATAGCGGCCACAAGCGTACTTTTTCCGACGCCGGAACCCGTTCCCTGGATCATCAGGGGCCTGGCAGGAAACTTTTGCTTGACAAATGATTTCGGCAAATGCACTTCCCCCTCTTCTGGATAAGCTGAGGCCACAGCCCCGGTTGGTATGGCCAGGAAGACACTCACGACATGCTGATATAATAATACAGAAACTTTATTAATGAAATACGGAAATTACGCAGAAAGGCTTTCCCTGATGGCGGCTACCAGGCCCTGGTTCTCCGGACGGCTCCTTATTGCAATCCGGAAAAACCTGGAACCTAAGTTTCTGAAGTTGGCGCAATCCCTAATCAGAAAACCTTTATAGATAAGCCGCTTCTGGAGTTTGGTGGACGAAAGCTGGGGGGCGAGTATCTTTATCAGCAGGAAATTAGCGGCGCCGGGGTAGACCAATAATTGTCCAGTCGAGTTTAGCGCCTGGGTCAGATACTCCCGTTCTTTGGCAATAATCTCCCTGGTCTGTTCAGCGTAATCGGGTGAAGCCAGGGCCGCCAATCCAGCGGCTTGTGCCAGTGAGTTTACCGACCACGGGGGCTGGAGCGTCCGTAAGCCATCAATTATCGACGGGCAGGCGATGACATACCCCAACCGTAAGCCCGCCAAAGCATAAAACTTGGTCATGGAGCGTAATATTATCAGGTGGGGGAACTCACCCGTTCTGGCGGCTAGGCTTTGCCCGATATCCCGGGGAACAAACTCTAAAAACGCCTCATCCACTACCAAATATATTCGCCGTTGCCGGCAGACCTCCAGTATCTCTGATAAGTCCTGGCTGGGCAGCAAGTAACCGGTAGGGTTATGAGGCTGACACCAGAACATTAGCTCCACCCCATCCAGTTTGGGCAGAAGCTCATCTAGGGAGAAAGAAAATTGCCGCTCCTCTGCCAGATGAAACAGAATAATGCCAGTTCCGGCCAGCCGGACGGCGTTCTCAAATTCGGAGAAACCGGGTGCAAAAATAAGCGCCCGCCGGGGAGTAAGCAACCGCGGGATAAGGTAGATTAACTCTATGGAACCATTAGCCACCAGTATTTGCTCCGGGCTAACCTTATGGTAGTTAGCCTGAGCCTCCCGCAATTCCAAACACTCGGGATCGGGATAACAGCTCAAGCCGGATACCGCCTCCAGTAAGGCGGTTTGGGATTTCGGCGGCATCCCCAGGGGATTTATGCTGGCGCTAAAATCTATGATCCCTGAAAAATTATACTCCCGCTCTATTTTCGGGACATTTCCCCCATGTTCATGAAATTTGTTTGAAGGCAAAGAAAAATCCCGCGGTTTCCATTGATCCATAAAGTGTAGCTGATAGAAGTTTACCCTTTCTGGTTCAGGGTCCCGGATTGAACAAAGACTACTTCACCTAAAATTCTGCCGGACTTATTAGCGGAAATAATTAATGGACTGTAATCCCTAATATTCTCCGGTATTCCCAAAATGTGGTTTCCTTCCACCCTGATATATCTGATAGTAACTTTATGCTGATTGTCACGGAAAGCCGCCAGCTTTTTTCCCAACTTCTGAGGGGTTCGCTGATAAGTATCTATGCAGACCAAAGTATTATTCTTAATCACCGGGGACATGCTTTCGTCCTGATCAACCCAGATACAGCGATAACGATGTTGATCAGGATCCGGCTCGAGATACTTCGAATTAATCAACGCATAATCCTGAACATCAGCGGAACTTAAGAACATGGGATTACAAGCAGCCAATTCAGCCGCAATAATAGGCACCGCTACATAATTATCAGTGTTTAATTTATCGGATATATCCAGGTTCTCAGAATTGGGCAGGAGTATATTTATTTTGGGCTCATTGCGGGAGGGTAAACCAACAAGACTTTCCGCCAAAAGCTCAACCAAAGAAATCCCCAATCCATCACAAATCTTAAGAAGAGTAAAAAAAGTGGGATTGTTTAATTCATCATTCTCAATTTTAGAGAGATATTCTCTCTTAATCCCGGTTCTGCGCTCCAGTTCAAACTGGGTTAGCCCTTTGTTCTGCCGAAACTGTCTGATTCGGCGACCTAAATAAACCGTCATTACCTCCTCCTTCCATACATTCAGTTTGTTAATTTCATCTAACCCGAATAATTCGGGATTTATAACACGCTCCCGTTGGTCGCTTCCATAGCGGGAGTTTTCGGTAATTTGTATGAGCCATTTTGTTTTTTGACCGTTATTTTGTAAGTATCTGTATTCATATGAGCCTCTTGCAAAAGGCTCATATAACATCATCAATGTTTATCGTGGATTTATGAATAATCCGGGTAAACCAGGTTTCTGTTTATCAGCATAAACATGTATGAATTATTAATCTAGCCCTGAAGCATCCGGGTGAACTCGTCTTCGGTGAGGACCTTTATTCCCAGGGTTTCAGCTTTGCCGAGCTTTGACCCCGGGTTGGCCCCCGTCACCACAAAATCAGTTTTGCGGCTGACCGAGGAGGAAGTTTTTCCTCCCCACTGCTTAACCAACCCTTCCG
>QIEW01000068.1 GCA_003230535.1 bacterium | reverse complement strand
CGGTCTTCATCATTCTGGATTACAAAATAAGGCTGCACAGCGCCCATCTCGTCTATTAGCACAAAACCTTCCCGAGGGTCCCTCAACTTTTCAAACTCTCCTTCTATTAATAACTTATCTACATTTGTCGGCTCCGACCGGTTACACATGCGGGAAAAATAGGTTTGCGCCAACTCATGAAACCGGCCTTCCTCCACAGTCTGGCAGTCTTTTAGTACCTCCTTGGTAACATTGATAAGCAACGGGTCATAAACATTTTTATAGTATGGTGTCCCCTTGTCGTTAACCAGCGACCAGACATTAACGGTGCCGGCGCTGTTTTCGCCGTGGCGGTTACAGCGGCCAGCCGCCTGGATGATAGAATCCAGCGGGGCGATATCCCTATCCACAATATCGACGCTCAGATCAACGCCGGCCTCTATCAACTGGGTGGTGAGAATAAGACAGGGCAACTTGTCATCAAGATGCTTCCTAATATTACAAATTTTCCTTCTGCGATCCAAAGGGGTGATATTAGAAGACAGGCAAAAGATATGTTTGTGGGGAAAACGTATTTTCGCCATTTCAAAAAGTTCTCTGACCGCCCGGAGCTGATTGACTACTACCATCCGGCTGGCGTCTGGATTACTCGTCATCTCAGCGGAGATTTTATCGAAAAATTCAGGGAGATTTAAGCTTGGATGCGTCCGGTTGACGAGCTTAATCCGTGACAGCTTATTAAAATATATCTGATGATTAGGGATAAGTTCTCTGGACATATCTTCTGTAAACAATAACGGCTTGGTAGCGGTAAGCAGCAGAAAACGCGTCCCCATTTCTTTTCCCAGCGTCATAAACACCCGCCTAATGGGATCCCAATATTTCCTGGGAATAGCCTGAACCTCATCCATCATGACAATAGAGTCCTGCAACTGGGCGAAACGTTTTAGCTCTCCATTACGATTAGTAAAAATGGTGTAAAGAAGTTGATAGAAAGTGGTTACTACGATCTCCGATTGCCAGGTTTCCACCAAAAGTTCCGATCCGTCAGGGGCAAACTCAGGGTCTGAGGAAGAGTATTGCATATCGCTCAGGTGGTGGTGCTTAAGAAGCAAGTTGGAGGTTATTTTCATTTCTGAAGCGCCCAGCACATTAGCGTAGACTTGGTAATTTTGGTCGATAATAGAGGTGAACGGCAGACAGTATATGATACGGGGCGGGTATCCGTTCTCTTTCTCCATCAAGGAGCGGAGCTTGAGGGCGGCGTTAAGGCAGGCCAAGGTCTTGCCTGATCCGGTCGGTGCGGTTACCGTAAAAAATTTCTCCCGGTGGTTAGGAACTAAGTTTTTCTCCAACTCCTGGTAGATTACATTGCGCAGGCACTTCAACTCAGTAGAGGATGAGTTGAACTTCTTATGTTTGCAGTAATTATCAACCAAGTTACTGGATAGCGACAGGCGAGACAACTCCACCTTGTCATAGGCAGAATGGATTTTGTCCGCCTGCAACAGACTCCCGTAGATATGCAGAAAGTCCAAGGAGTTTTCCAGAGTGGAAAAACTTTTTTTCATTCTTAAGGGACGGGCGCGTTTTAATGAAGTTATGAGAGCATCAAAGGATATCTCCGGCAGGTCTATGGATATCTGATGGGTTTTTAAGGCTCCAGCCAGCCATAAACTAATGCCTTCTATATCCAGCGACTCAAACTGCTCCCGAAGTAGTTTTTGACTACCAGGATCGTCCATCTCCCATTTTATATCCTCCAATACCTGCGCCCAGGGCCGGTCAAGGTGTCCATGATGCTTTAGGATAGCCACCAAGGTTGATAGGCGAAACCTATTCTTCTCGGCAGTATCCTCGCATCTAAGACCGCTGGAAACATGCCAGGCTATAATCGCCGAAAGTTTGGAGTGATAGGAGTGTTTATCTTTCTTGGTTACACCTTGTTGTATGCGCGCTTGAAACCAACGGTTGGCTTTCCCTACATCATGCAGGAGACCACAGAAGACGGCGGCTTTAGCCGATAGGGAAGCGGTATCCCTCCACAACAGTCCGCCGGCTTGGGCGACACTTTCCAAATGGTGCTGGAGAGGGTCTCCCGGATGCGCCTTGCAGTTAGAAAAAGAGTACATTATCCTCCCCTGCCTGGTATGCCCGGTCAGTGGAAGCGGTGATCGGGTTAGAGCATTCCTCAACCTCGACTTCAGTGTATTTCTCCACTACCCTGCCCGGCCGCATTCGATTGGGTATCCTGAAGCGGTTGTAGCGACGCCCGGGTTCTCTATCGTGGGTAATGTCTTTTACCTGCTCCAATGGGACAACCGTGCTTATCCGCCATTCTCCCGCCTCCAACTCCCCGGCTTCCATTTCCCCGACAAAGCCAACTTCCGCCAGGCATTGGGCCAGTCCCAGGCTGGGGGTGAAAACCGTCACTTTTCGGGATAGACGCTCAGCCAATCCCTCCATGGTCTCCTCTTTTGCCTCAGCCACAAAAATACGATAATGGGGGGATTTGAGGAATTCATAGGGGATTTGAATATGGGGATTTTTATCTTTGAGCCGAAAAAATGGGTTGTCTTTGGTATTGATCAGATTAAGTCCGGTTCTGTATTTAGATACCGGCTTTCGGAGCCCCACTGCCAGGCGTACTTGATCCCAACCGATCCGCTCCAGATATTCGTCTTTGCCATAGCCGCAGATTGCCCCGATGATGCCCAGCACAGTGGGTGGGGGCGGAAAGGAATAGGTTACCGGTGAGACGGGAGCATAGGGCTTGCGAAAATGACCATATGGCCCCTTGATCTCAAAAACTATCGTCCGCATGGTCTTTTCCTAAGACAGGGGTTGAATGTCAATGCCGCTCACTCGGGACAATGCGGAAAATTGCGCCCGCTCCCCTCCATCTGTAAACTGTAGCCGGGGGTCTTGTTTTAAGTCAATCCGCTGAATTTTGCCATTAGCCGCAACCAAAGCATCCAACAATCCTGATACATCAACCGCATAATCTTTTATCGTACGGATATGCGTGTCATCCAGGTGGCTGTTCAATTCGATACGTCCGGCTAAGTCACCAACGCGGTACCCGTCCGCATAGCGGATTCTCATTAAAAATAACGGCTGATGCCCCATCTTGGAGCGGGAGATAAGCGATTCCGTCCCCTTCCATAGCCCTTCTAACAGGAGACTCACATCATCTTCACTAAGCCCGGTAGTCTTAGCCGCCACCTCGTTTACCACCCCGTACACCGCAATACAAGCGTAGGGCACAATATGATCTTCCCGGAAAGACTTTTGGGTGGTGTTCTTTTTGGAAGCAAATCCGGCGGTGCCTTGAACTATTTGGGGGGAGATTCGGTGCAGAGAACGATTAAACCCGTTAAACTGCACCGGCCCTGTCAGCTTTATTGACGAACCTTTCTTGCCAAATTCCACCGGAAGGGTAGAGCCGAAAAGGCGGGTATCAATACAGCTTTCAAGAATAGTTTTCTGGACTTTTTCTACCAATTCCGTGATAGAGTCCTCTTTACTGACCCCGGAAATATCATAAAAACTTTCCCCCCGGCCTTTGCCGTCTTTGAGGTAACCTTGGCTGTCAAAAGTATCTCTGACTAAAATCTCCAATCCTTTTACCTGATACAGATAATCCCTGATGGTACGTTTAATGCGCACATCGGTGACTGTGGCTACGCCGGTTTCAGGGTCGGTGCGAGGTTTGTTCTCATCCAGCGGGTCGCCGTTGGGGTTACAATCTTTGGTTTCATAAATAAACAGCACTTCCATCCGATCCTTGATGGGTTCCATTACCGGTTTTCCTCCTTGGTTTATAAATTGTCGGTCTCGCTGTTTCCTTGACCATCATTTGACTTGTTTTGCCTTATCTTCCGACTGAGACTCAGGCCCAGGGTAAAAGCAAAGGTAGCCTCATCGTCGGATATTTCCCATTTGCCGCCGCACTCCACCCAGGATTGAGCCAGCAGCGGATCGAGCTCGGAGATAACCAACCTCAGACTATCGTACTGCTGTAACTTATTCCGGGCTTCGGGATAAATAGTTTGAAGTCGTTTATAGTCAAGCTTCAATCCTCTTAATTTTTTGAGGAAGGGTTCGCTCCCTAAATTTTTATTCTGTATGTAGATCACCTGGCTCACATAGCAGCCGGTAAGAAAAGCCACTGCTTTCCCTTTTTTGTCGAAAAAATCCCGGTTGTCCTCCAAAAATTTGCTATAGGGGCTTGTGTCCCTGGTTAACTTATCCATACCTTCTCCTTTCCTGCGAATAATGTTTAATTTATTTAGAAACTTATAGGTAGCCCAAGCATTCCTGACGACAAAAGAAGCAATTGCGGCATCTTGCTTATAAGCCGAAAGAATTGACTGCACTATATCCCCTATAAAAACTGCTTCGTCCACTTCCCCTCCAGCGAAAACGGCCTCTACATACGCCATAAACTTCTTTTTGCCGATCCTGCCGTAAGAGCTGGTAAACTGCCGGAGCGTTTTTAAGGTGAAGTAATATCCTTCAGCTTCCTCTCTCTTGCTCAATTTCAGCAGTGGATTTTTTTCAATCTCTCTTTTGGCTTCATATACTTCTTGAATTCTGGAGGGGAGGACCTCGGGAATTTCTGCCGTAATTCGCCAGGCGGCATTCTTTTCCTCAAAAAAAATCATGTTTAGGGTTATGGTGTCTTTATCTCCGAATGTTTCAGCCAGGTCTTGCAGCAGCTTGCAGCAGTTCCTTTTCTGAATTGGTAATGTGCTTGAGGATATCACTTTTCAAAGTGCTGCGGTTTTTCTCTCGCTGAATGGTTTCTAAAACGAACTCCCGCATTTCCCCGTCCTTAACCGTAACCGTGGGCAAGAGAAGGTAACGCTCCCCGCAAAGGGAAAAAGTCAAGTTTTCCTTTGTATAAGCAAAAGTGAATCCTGCGGATACATTCCCGATACATTCTAAGCAGACAGGAAAGTTTGCAACCGTTTTGCCATAGTCAAATCCACCGCTAATCATTCCCCTTTTGTCTATGTTATAGCATTTAAGCCTGGAAAAATTACCATATACTAATTTCCCCTGGCTCCCACAAACCGAGCAATCGCGGTTATCAGATAAAAGCGAAGCTCCTTTTTGCTTCTTGCCAGGAATGCTGCTATATCTTCTTAAAGCATCCTTAACCATATACTCTTGAACACATTTTTCTAAGTATAGAGGATGAATGTCCTCCGAACGACAGACGGCTTTGGTATCTAACTCCTCAAGTTTTCTTTTGACCTGAGCGGCAATTTCAGGCTGATCATAGTTCTCCAATATGCCGGATAACAGGGGGTGGATATCTTTTGTTATGGGCGATGCCGCCAAAGCCTGGAGAGACCGCTTTAGACGCGCCACCACATTTTCTACTTTACCGCCAAATTTAGAGATGCCCGTGGGATCGCAACCCATCGGAGGCCCGGACATGTAAATCACATCTGAGCGCCCGCGCGTTAACTTTATCTCCAAATACCCGCCACAATCATCAAAGCAGACAGCTAGCCCATAGTCATACGCAGGCGGCAGCCCCTCGTTGAGTTGATCTATTAGGCTCGGATCACCTTTACCGCTATGGGCGATTTGGTTTACTTCCAGGAGTCTTTCTAACATGATCTGTATCCTTTGCTGAAGGTCTTGAATAACCGTGGCTAATTGTTGTACCTATCAGTTATTATGAAAAACAAAATGCTTGACATGAGCATGCTAAGACGTTATATTTAAAAAAGCAGGCGTGCGCGGGAGTTACCTCAGGTTGTCCGTAAGGATGGCAGCCCCAAGTGGGTGGGATCCTGAGGCCCGGGGCCTGCTTTTTTTGTTTAGGTTCCCTATCACACCCATCCAAATAGTTCCTCAGCCTTTAGTATTTTGTGTGCCTCGTGAGGACAGAATTTCACACCGTATCCTATAATGTGGCCCTCTCGGTGATAGACTGTCGGTTTCAGTATCCGAACGTAGCGATTTTCTGTGTAACCATATTGCGAAGGTTCAACAGCATAAAAGAAACTGCTAGCCACAGCATCAGCAACCTGAAGCCCCATTCGTTTGCCAGTTGTGTAGACTCTAATCTGATCCGGCTTGATTATCGACCGGTCAATCCGCACGTTAGAGGAGTCCGTCTTATCTCTGAGAAGATGGAGATATTCCCTCATTTCCTTGTCTGACATGCCCGACCGGTTGGCAAAGATGAACTCGGCGCTCCCATTGCCACTATCATTTTGTGTTCTATGGTCTTTACAACACAAGGAAACTTGCTCAAAAAGGTAGCGTAGCGACCAGAAATAGAGCCGATAGCGTTCATGGGGTTTTTCCGGTCTCTTCAAAGATGGTTTGTGAACCAACACTGAGACGGTGCGAAGGTCGGCCATGGCAATTTGACCGATAAAAGGAAGCCGCTGCTCATGCCGCAGATCACGGAAGTGAAGAGGTTTCTTCTCTGGCTTGCCGAGTTGTTTCCGTACAGAATCTGCCAGTTTGATTGTCTCCTGATCCTTCACTTTGCGAGTGATAACGGCCGACAAAACGAACCATTTTGAACTTCCGGCAGCAAAACGGAAACCCTCGCACCCCGCCTCATCGATATGGACGACGAAAGTAGCG